>CAZJYO010000019.1:0-17661 GCA_964550275.1 uncultured Chitinophagales bacterium | reverse complement strand
GATCAATGGAAAGCATCTTGGCCGATTCGGACGCAAGGCCGGAGCCATCAACCTGCTTCAGCAAACTGCGACCGCATATCATCAGGATATGGGCATCACCACCGACTTCATTCCCGTGGAAAATCGTAATCCGGCGTCGGGAGGAAATTCCGGCGATACAGTTCCCGACCCCGAGGTCCCGGCGGCAACCGTTGAAGATCTCGTCTTCTATCTTCAAACGCTTCGACCGCCCCTGCGAAGAAATGGAAATGAAGCGACGGTACGTCGTGGTGAAGAGCTTTTCTCTACAATAAAGTGCGCGTCGTGCCACATCCCATCTATGACGACGGGCCCTCATCCGGTAGAGGCGCTCAGCAATAAGAATGTGCCGCTCTTTTCCGATATGCTCTTGCACGATATGGGTCCGGATTTAGCGGATAATTTCTATGAGGGAGAAGCAACGGGCACGGAATGGCGAACGACTCCGCTGTGGGGTTTGGGGATTGTTGAGAATGTTCTCGGTGGGACGCCGTTCTATGTGCACGATGGAAGAACGTCGGACTTGCGTGTGGTGATCGACCTGCACAAGGGTGAAGCAGACGGTTCGCGTTCGGCTTTTCAACAACTTTCGCCGGCCGATCAGGAAGCCCTTCTCGCATTTCTGAGGTCGTTGTAAATGCAACGTCGTTCATTCATCCAATCGATTGCGGTCGCGGGTTGCATTCCTGTTGCCGCATTGCTGGAGAGTTGCGCGGCGAGCGCACCAGCTCTCCATGTCTCTTCAAAAGAGAATGTCGTCACGGTTCCGTTGGCAAGTCTTCCCGATCTCTCCATACCCGACAGCTACGCCAAGGTGTACGTTGATCAACTCCCGAACCCTATACTTTTGTTTCAGCGACAAGACGGCTCTTTTGCCGCAGTGTCTAGCACCTGCTCGCATTCGGGGTGCGAAGTGAAGAAGCGCCGTTCCGGTTTTGAGTGTCCGTGTCACGGTTCCGAGTATGATCTTTCCGGAACAGTCACACGAGGTCCCGCATCTGAATCCCTCGACGTTTTTGAAATCCACCGTTTTCCAGACCGGCTGGAGTTCACCTTGTGAAAAAGAGTACACGCTCTATTTTTGTGGCACTGGTCATGGTAACGGCACAGGCGGGCTTTGGCCAGGACAGCACGCAGTCACCGGCGGTGAAGGGCGGCATCTATGATCGTCCCTACCTGCTTCGTCCATCATCACGACTGGCGATCGGAGGATACGCGGAAGTGATGCTGAGATCGGAGTATGAGGAAGGCGTGCATGAAAATATTTCATTCGAATTCAGACGCTTCAATATTTTTTTCTTTTCCCCCATAGCCAGCAACATCAAGCTTACTTCCGAGCTGGAGTTTGAACACGGCACGGAAGAGATCAAACTGGAAACCGCGCTGGTTGATGTCGATTTGTTCGAAGAACTGACTCTGCGCGCGGGTATTTTGCTTTCCCCGATTGGCAAATTCAACATCTCGCATGACAGCCCGCGCAACGAGTTCAACGACAGACCGCTTGTCTCCACGCAGATTATCCCCTCGACTCTCTCGGAGGCGGGGTTTGGCCCGCTGGGTTCGTTCTATCCCTTTGAGGGCCACAGGTTCACGTATGAGATGTACCTGGTGAACGGATTTACGGACGGCGTGATTCTGGCGGGAGATGGCACGTCGATTCCCGATGGAAGGCCGGAGTTTTTCGAGGAGGATAATAATGGCAACCTGGCGGCGACGGGACGTATTGCGTGGCTCCCGGATTTCGGACTTGAACTCGGCGCGTCGTTTCATACCGGCGCGTATAATACGTTTGTCAAAGACGGACTCACTGTTGACGAAAAAAGAAACCTCACGCTTCTCGCGCTAGATGGAGAGTATCGGTTTGGTGATTTCGCCTTTCAGGGCGAGTACGCTCACGCATCTGTTGATGTTCCCGCTTCGCTTGTCGGGTTGTATGCACAGAAGCAGCAGGGATTGTACGGACAGGCGACATACGATCTCTTCCACGGCGTTCTGCCGCAGTTCCCGCGCTCAAAGCTGCTGGTGGGAGTGCGATATGATCAGATTGATCTCGATGCTGATGTATTCGGCGATGACACGCGACGCATCACGGTGGTCACCAACCTTCGTCTCGTTCCGGAAACAGTGATCAAGCTGGACTACCAGCATAGCTGGATGCGTGACCGTATCGGGAATGAAACACGCGCCGCGGTAATTCAATGCGGACTCGCGACGTATTTCTGATTTCGGTTATGATTCCATCGCTATCCTTCATTGACATTCGGAACCCTCTTCTCTATATTTCCTGCGTTGCTCTCACTCGGATGATATTCTCGCGGGGCTGTTATGCCACTCTCCAAAAAAGCACGAACCTTGCTTCTCATTCTCGGCATTCCGGTTTCATTGCTGCTAATTGGCGCCATCGCGCTGAAGCTGTATTTCACCAATGAACGACTGAAAGCATTCGTTGTACCGATTCTTCAAGATGCTGTGCAGCGGCCTGTCAGCATGGGGAATCTCAGTCTCTCGCTGTTTCCCTCCATCGGACTTGAAATCGATAGTCTCAAAATTGAAAACCGGACCGGATTCTCTCCGCGCCCAATGCTCGTTCTCGAGACTCTTGAGCTGGATGTGAACCTGCTGCCTTTGTTCAGCGGAAATGTGGAAGTCGGGAGTATTATTCTTCAGCGTCCCGATATTTTCATTGAAATCAATTCTGCCGGCGATGCAAACTACGAATCCACTCCCGAGCCCGGGAAAGAATCCGCCCCTGCCGAACAATCGGGAGGTTCTGCAATTGCGATACCGAGTCTCAGGATCGTTGATGGGTTGATAACCTACATCGACAGAAAGGAACACGGGCAGACAATCGTCGGCGGTCTGAACTCGAGCATTTCGATTGATGCTCAACTCTCCACCGGAGAGGTGCGCGTGTCGTCGGAATCTTCAGTTGAGAATTTCAGTTGGGGAACCGATACGACTCTCATGCTGTCCAATCTTCGCGCAACGCTTCAGCAGGATATTCTTTATGAGATGAAGAAAGACCTGCTGACACTCCAGAACGGCAAAGGGACATTTGAGAAATTACCGTTCACGGTCAACGGCACCATAGCGGACCTCAAGAAAATGTTCATGATGGACATCAACGTCGAAGCGAAGGACGCGAACATTACCGATTTGCTTTCCCTGATTCCGAAAGAATATGCGGCAAAGACATCAGGTATAAGCGGAAACGGGGTTGCACAGGTGCGACTCAAGATCACTGGAACGGTGAACGATTCGACGAAGGCCGATATTGCTGGCTCGGTCTCCACGACGAATGCGAGCGTTCAGTATTCCGGTTTACCAAAACCGATTACCGACATCAATATTGTTGCCGACTTTACGAGAACAAAGACAAAGCAGGAGTTCAATCTCACCAAGCTCTCTGCCCGACTTGGTCGAAGCTCAGTTCATGCGCGGCTTTCCGCATCACCATTTGATGATCCCGTGATTAATCTTAACGCTTCCGCCTTGCTCAACCTCGCAGAAGTCAAAGAATACTATCCGATGGAACAGGGAACGGATTTTTCGGGTGGGCTCACCGCCGACGTTTCGATTGCCGGTAGAGCAAGTGATCCCCAGGCAATGAAGGCATCGGGGAAACTGGAGTTCAAGAATGTAACGATTGCATCAGCCACGGCAAAGAATCCGGTCAGAAATCTGAACGGCGTCATCACCATGAACAACAAGGTGATCGAGACAAACAACCTTTCCATGATGCTGGGGCAGTCGGACTTTGGAATGACATTCTCGATGCAGAACTATCTCTCGGTGAATTCAACCGACAAAAAGGCCGCGCGGGCATCGGCAAAGCTGAACCTGAAATCAAAACTGTTGCGAACTGAAGATATTATGTCGGAAGAAAAGGCAGCAACTCCATCTCAACCTTCACAGGGCCAGCCCGCGAAAAAAGGCGGCTTGCCTCTTCCCCATGTGGATATGGATATTGATGCGTCCATCGGCACGTTCGTTATGGAGCGGGTTGAACTGAAGAATGTGAAAGCGTCTGTAAGGATGCTGGACAATGTTGTTACGGTTCAAAACCTTTCAGCCAACACGTTCGGCGGTGCAGTTGTTACAAAGGGGTCGATCAACCTGCAAAATCCGGATCAACCGCTGTTTGATCTTGCACTCGACTTGCAAAAGCTTCAGGCAAATGAGATTCTCCCGAAGTTCATGTCGTTCGGCGACAGGATATTCGGAACACTTTCTATGAACACGACGCTGAAGGGGGCGCTCGATGATACCCTTGGCCTTGTTAGTAAAGCGCTTAACGGACAGGGGAACGTGCAGATCGAATCCGGTAAGCTTGCAGGCGTGAAGGTAAACCAGCAGCTTGCGAGTATGCTGAAACTTCCTGATCTCGAAGTGATAAACTTCAAGGACTGGGCTAATTCGTTCTCAGTTGCGGATGGAAAGCTTCTCGTCAAGGATCTGAAAATCAAAGCAGCCGGCGCAGATTATGTGCTCAACGGCGCACACGGTCTTGATGGTTCACTGGAATACAAGATGTCGTTGCTTCTTTCGGATGAAGCTTCTGCGAAAGTCATCATTCCGGGCTTTGCAGGGGAGGCCGCCACGCTTTTCAAGGATGATGCGACAGGACGGTTGAAACTGGATTTCAATGTTGGCGGAAAAACCGACGCGCCGACGGTTTCCCTGGACACGGGACCGGCCCAGAAAAAACTTGAGTCGAAACTCGGAGATGAAAAGAAGAAGCTGGAGGAAGAATTGAAGAAAAAAGGTGGAGACCTGCTCAAAGACCTCTTCAAAAAGAAGAAATGAGCCGCTCCTCTGCCGTCCGCACGACGCGCCTCAGGCCTAAGAAATCCCTCGGCCAGAATTTTCTCCGCGACGAAAACATCTGCAGAAACATTATCACACTCATCCGACCGGAGCGCGACGATGTTGTTGTCGAGATAGGTCCCGGCGAAGGTGCGCTGACGAAGTATCTTATTCCTGCCGTTCAACAACTGACCCTCGTTGAAGTTGATTCCCGTGTTGTTGAGCTCACGAAAGAACGCTTTCCCGGCTGCACGATTCTTCATCAGGATATCCTTGAGACCAGTCTTGAACATCTCTCCCGTGAGCACGGGAAAAAACTGCGTGTCGTTGGCAACATTCCCTACAATATTACGACGCCGATTATTTTTCATGTTCTTGATCAGCGGCAGAGTGTCAAGGATGTGGTCATGATGCTCCAGCGTGAAGTGGCTCGCCGGCTTACAGCATCTCCCGGCACCAAGGATTACGGCATCCTCGCTGTGATGTGCCAGATGTTCGCAGATGTGTTGCACGGATTTGATGTTCCGCCGACCGCTTTTCGCCCCAAACCGTCTGTCACATCATCTGTTATTCGCATGGAGATTCTTCCGGCGCCCCGGTATCACATTGCTGATGAGCAGTTTTTTCGCGGCTTGGTAAGGGCTGTGTTCGGCAAGCGGCGCAAAACCCTCAGGAATTCACTCCAGTACTTTATTGATGATCCGGGGATTCTTCTGCCGGAGCCGTTGGATTTACAGAGACGACCGGAAGATTTGTCCATTGCGGAGCTTGCCGGATTGAGTAATGAACTGTATGCGCGCGCTCAGGAATAATTCCCCGAACATCCCACTCCCTCAAGGATGAACAAAGTTCTTTCCACGCCCTTCCAGAAGGATGAATCAATACTGTCTCCGTCGGACGTATTGGTCATAGTGTTTGCAAGTATCCTGTCGCTGATCAACATCGTGTTTCATGCGCGTATTCCCGGCTGGTGGATCATGGTGATAATCAATGTCGCGGCATGTTTGGCCATTGTCGTTCTGGCACTGTCAGCGCGGCGATCGCAATTCATCACCTTCCTTCATGATTGGTATCCTCCACCGGTGGTGTTTTTCTCCTTCAAGGAACTGTACTACATGATCAAGCCCATTCATGGCGGACGGGACTATGACGGTCTGTTGATTGCCGTCGACCGGTGGATGTTTGGAATGGATCCCACGCAATGGATGATGCGGTACGCGCAGCCGTGGCTCACGGAGATTCTTCAGATTGCCTACACGTCGTTCTACTTCCTCTTTCTTCTCCTCGGTTATGAATTATACCGGAGACAGCAGAGACAGACGTTTGATACATTCATGTTCACCTGTGTCTACGGTTTTTTTCTTTCGTACCTCGGATATTTCCTTTTGCCTGCTGTTGGACCGCGATTTACATTGCATGATTTCAGCGCGCTTGATAGCGAATTGCCCGGCGTGCTCCTCACGCCGTGGCTTCGGTGGTTTGTCAACGCGGGCGGCTCTGTTCCCATGGGCGTGCCGAACGATGTTGCGCTCGCCGGAACCCAACGTGATGTCTTTCCGAGCGGCCATACCATGATGACGATCGTCCTGATGGTTCTGGCATCCCGGATGAAAGTCTCAAGCCGGCATGCGATCTTCGTTCTCGGAACCCTTCTCATCGTGGCAACCGTCTACCAGCGGTATCACTACGTTATTGACTTGATTGCGGGCGCAGCGTTTGCCCTCCTGTGTATTGCCACTGCTCCACGAGTCGAACGGCTTATCAAATCCCGTCTTCGTCAGCCCTACGAGCCCAAAACGTAGTCCGCTTGCGCTTCATTGCAGGCCCCACTATATTTGTATAGTTGAATAACTGTTCAAATGTTTGGAGGACAGCCCCCATGGGATTTGTGAACAAAGAAAGCGTTTCCGTTGCCCGGAAAGCCATCCATGACGCCGATACACTCCAAGGGTTGAGTGAAACATTCAAAGTTCTCGGCGATGTGACACGATTGAAGATTTGTCTGGCTCTTGCGCGGCAGGAATTGTGTGTAGGGGATATAGCGGCAATGCTCGGACTCACTGATTCTGCCGTGTCACATCAACTGCGCCTGATGAAAACCATGCGACTCGTTCGATACCGGAAAGAAGGGAAGATGATCTATTATATGCTTGATGACGAGCATATTGAAGAGTTGATCCGGCTCGGCGTGAAGCACATTTCGGAGTAACCGCGTGCCATCTGAAAACAACATGAAGCGGTACGTTGTGTCCGGAGTGTGTTGCTCCAGCGAAGAAACGCTCGTTCGCAAAACCATGAATGAGCTTGCCGGCGAGGAAGGATATCAATTCAACCGGATCACCTGTGAATTAAAGGTCAGGAGTGAAGTTGCCGGCGATACCGTAACCGAAAAGCTCACAACGGCGGGATTTGGTGTCAAGACGTTGCAAAGGGAAACCCGCACGACATTTATTGAGCGTCATCGTCAGGCGATTCTCGTCGGGGTTGCAATCATTCTTGGATTAACCGGTATTCTCCTGAAATCCCAATCCGGACCGGGCACGTTATCGAATATCCTGTTTTTCTCCGGGATCGTCATCAGTGGTTGGAATGTTTTCAAGCGCGCGATTGCCGCGGTGCGATCAAAGATTCTGGACATGAACGTCCTGATGACGGTTGCCGTTGCGGGCGCTATCGCGATTGACCGCTGGGAAGAAGGCGCGGCCGTGATGGTGCTGTTCTCCTTTGCGCTCCTGCTTGAAGCATACAGCATGGAGCGGACGCGCAAGGCGGTTAGTTCGCTGATGTCCGCGGCTCCTGACGAGGCAATTGTTGTGCGCCATCAAGCCGGGAGACTTGTGCGCGCCGAAGAGGTTCAACCCGGCGAACACATCATCATCAAGCCCGGGATGAGGATTCCGCTTGATGGTGCGGTTGTTTCAGGATCATCAACGGTGAACCAGTCGGCAGTTACCGGCGAATCGCAGCCAATCCGGAAAATTACCGGCGACATTGTATATGCGGGATCCTTGAACGACCGTGGAGAACTGACAGTTCAGGTAACGCGTCGGTACAACGATTCGACCCTTGCGCGGATTGGGCATCTCGTGGAAGAGGCCCATCAAAAGCGGGCGCCGGTTCATCAAGCAGTGGATCGGTGTGCGCGCGTATACACACCGGCAGTTCTCACATTGGCCGCCTTGATAGCGGTTTTGCCGCCGCTGTTCCTTTCGGAGCCCTTCGGCGAGTGGTTGTACCGCGCTCTTGTCCTGCTGGTAATCTCCTGTCCGTGTGCCTTGGTACTATCCACACCGGTCGCAATGATCAGCGCAATCAGTACCGCCGCGAAACATGGTGTGCTCATAAAAGGGGGAAGGCACGTTGAGGTTCTCTCCTCCATCAGGGCTTTGGTGTTCGACAAAACGGGAACGCTGACCGGCGGAAAGCCATCGGTCACGGATATTGTTCCGCTCAATTCGCTTTCGGTCAAGGAGATTCTCGGAGTTATGGCGGCGCTTGAATCGCGTTCGGAACATCACCTGGCCTCTGCAATTCTCAAGGAAGCAAAGCGGTTGACCACGTCAGAACCTCCTGTGCAGGTTGAAGGATTCGCGGCAATTCCGGGGAAGGGAATCACCGGAACAATTTATGGAACGACATACTATGCGGGAAACCACGAGCTTTGTGAAGAGCATGGCGGCTGCTCACCGATATTGGAAAACCACCTGAAGCGTCTTCACAGCGAAGGCAAGACAACAATGGTGCTGGGGAAAAAGGGAGAACCAATCGCCATTCTCGGAATGTCGGACACGGCGCGGGAACAAAGCGCGGGCGTTGTTCGCTCATTGAGTGAACACGGCATCAACCCGATTGTCATTCTCAGTGGAGATAATCAACTGACTGCAAACAAGTTTGCCGAAAGCGTTGGTGTTCATCAGGTGTTTGGCGGTTTGTTGCCTGCCGATAAGGTGAAGATGGTCGAACGGCTGAAAGTTGAACACAAAAGCGTCGCAATGGTTGGAGACGGCATCAATGATGCGCCGGCTCTGGCGTCCTCCTCCGTGGGCATTGCGATGGGGGTGAGCGGAACCGACGTTGCCCTGGAATCAGCAGACGTTGTTCTGATGTGTGATGATCTTGCGAAGCTCCCCTTTCTTTTCCGGCTCAGTCGTACCACCATGAAAATTGTGCGTCAGAATATCGCCATTGCTGTCGGACTGAAACTCCTTTTTCTTCTTCTCACCGTTCTTGGCATGTCCACGTTATGGATGGCAGTTCTTGCCGATGACGGCGCCACGATGTTGGTCATCTTCAACGCGTTTCGTATCTTGCAGGTTGATTCCTGATGTCACCGGTCAATCCCCATATTGTTGAGCTTGTTTCTTCACTTGCGGATCAAGGGGAACAAGAGCGTTTCATGAAGGCACTCAACACACTTGGCCCTCATGTGGTGCACAAGCGGGAAGTCTCGAATGGGAAGGACTTTCTCTTCGGCGATACGTCGGAATCGCTTCATGACGCGCTTAAAGACCTTGTTTCGCTTGAACACCATGTCCACCACAAAGTCCAGTTCAATTACGCCCGGCTGGAGAACTTCTTTTTACTCCGAATTACCGGCAAAACGGACACTCAGCCGCTTATTGATACTTTCTTTGAGCCATCCCTGTAGCCCTCCGCATTTGTTTGTCACCCGGCTGTTGCCTTTCAACCTTCAAATTCATACATTGATATCCCTCAAAAAACCGAGATTCATTTTCCCATAACGAGGATACACCGATGTACGCCGTGGTTGAAATTGCTGGAAAACAGTACAAAATTGCCAAAAATGACAAGATCGAAGTTCCTTCGCTGTCAAAGAAGGAAGGCGAGAAAGTAAAGTTTGATAAAGTTCTTCTTGTCGGGACTGATAAGGGAATTAAAGTCGGCAACCCGACCCTGAAAGGTTCTGCTGTCGAAGCAACGGTGCTTGGTGATACACGGGCCGATAAGGTTATTGTTTTCAAGAAGAAGAAACGAAAGGGGTACCGCGTGAAGCGTGGTCACCGGCAGGGTTTGACGAAGATTGAAATAACAGCGATTGCATAAAGGGCACACGAGATGGCACACAAAAAAGGCGTAGGAAGCTCTCGCAACGGAAGAGACAGCAACGCTCAGCGGTTGGGAGTGAAGCGCTTTGGTGGTGAATTGGTTTCTGCAGGAAGCATTATTGTCCGCCAGCGCGGGACGAGGTTTCAGCCGGGAGTCAACGTCGGCATTGGCGGGGATGATACCCTTTTTGCCAAGGTTGACGGTGCTGTGCAGTTCAAGAAGTTCAGCAAAGCCAGAAAAGTTGTAAGCATCATCCCGAAGGGGTGATTACACCCTTCAAGGTGAATTTGAAACGGCCTGTTCGCTCACAAGAATCGATGTGAAGAACAGGCCGCTGTTTTTTGAATCCGCCAAAGCGGATTCCCATGCCATCCAGACATTCAACGGAGAACACAAATGAAAATAACTGTCATTGGTGCGGGCAATGTGGGCGCAACGACTGCACAACGCATTGTCGATAAACAACTCGCAAACGAAGTAGTGCTTGTGGATATCGTGGAGGGAATTCCCCAAGGCAAAGCCCTGGATATGTACGAGGCCGCTCCTGTGGAGAGCACGGATACCCGCGTCATCGGGTCTAACGGATACGATGAAACGGCAAACTCGGATATCGTGGTGATTACGGCGGGCATTGCGCGCAAACCCGGTATGAGTCGCGACGATTTGATGAATACGAACAGCGCCATTGTAAAATCCTGCACTGAAGCCGCGGTTGCGAAATCACCGAAGGCAATCATCATCGTGGTTTCCAATCCGCTGGATGTTATGACCTACGTGGCATGGAAAGTAAGCGGTTTTGAACGCCATCGAGTGATGGGAATGGCCGGCGTTCTTGACTCCGCGCGATTCCGGACGTTTATTTCGATGGAACTCAATGTTTCTGTTGAGGATGTCACCGCTTTCGTCCTGGGCGGGCATGGAGATTCCATGGTTCCCCTCCCGCGGTATTCTACCGTAGCAGGTATTCCTATCACGGAACTACTCAGCCAGGCAACAGTTGATCGCCTTGTAAAGCGTGCCCGTGATGGCGGCATTGAAATCGTCAACTATCTCAAATCCGGAAGCGCATACTACGCACCCTCTTCCTCCACGGTTGCCATGGTAGAGTCTGTTGTCAAGGACAAGAAGCGTATCCTTCCGTGTGCGGTGTGGTTGCAGGGTGAGTACGGGCTGAAAGATACGTTCGTGGGTGTTCCCGTGAAGATCGGGAAGAAGGGCGTTGAAGAGATTATTCAGATCAAATTGAATGCGGACGAACAGGCGGCGCTTGCAAAATCAGCCGATGATGTGAAGCAGTCGATCGCGAAGCTGAAACTCTAACAAATTATTTCTTCAGGTCGAGCCAGAGAATCACCTTGGCTCCGGTCTTGCCGAATTCATATTCGACCTTGTCCATCAAGGTTCTCATCAGGAAAACGCCGCGGCCGCTTGTGCGCAACAGGTTTTCCTCCTCCAGCGGATTCTTGATTTTCTCCGGCTTGAACCCGTGTCCCTCGTCGGTTACCACCGTAATGAGCCATCCCGGTAACACCTCACACGTTACCGTGACCTTCTTCGTGATGTCCGACTTGTTCCCGTGAATGATGGCGTTGTTCACCGCCTCGGTGAGCGAGACCATCATCTTGTGGACCTGAATTTCGTCGAGGTGCGCGCTCTTCTGAACCTTCTTCAGGAAGGTTTCAACCTTGCCGATTTGTTTTGGGTTGCTTGGCAGTGTAAGGCGAAAAACATTCTGGCTCATCGCCGGTAATCCCGTTAGAAGTTGAGAGTCACATTCAAGGCAAGATTCGCCAGACTCCTGGCCAATCCGTTTGTTTGACTGCGATGTTCGTACCAGCCCTGCAGTCCAACCTCTCCGTAGTTCCCCGCAATCCATTGAAGCATACACGTGGGTCCCGTGCTCTGAATCCGGCTTTCCAGTTCCTTGTCCCCATCGCGGAAGATGTACCGCAACTGGCTGAAGTACCGGAATCCGACAGCACAACGAAAACGTTCCCCCGGTGAAAATCTCATTTGCACGGCATATGTTTCGTCGAGGAAGGAGTTTTCCGGACGTTCGGTAAAATCGGTCCAACGCAACTGACCCCGTTCATATAACTTCAAATAAACCATAAAATCAAGGCCGGTCCGGGGGCTTAACTCCACATTTGTTGAATCCAGCCATGCGAATTGCCGGTAGGAAAAGCTTCTGATTTGGGCCGATTGTTCCTCGAAATCGTAGACGGTATAATTTGCCAACACCTCGAAGGTATTTGTGCTCGAAAAGGTCTTGAAAGGGCGGTAATACGCGCGCGGAATGAACCTGAGAACGCGGTTCCGGTTGTTGTTCGCGCTTCTCTCTTTGAGCAGATACACTGCATGGCTCATTGTTGCATCAAGTGTCAGCCCGAGGTGAAGGTAAGGTCCGAAGCGATGACGCGACGTGATACTCATGGCGATCAGAAGCTCGTCCCGATCCTCGGTGTTTGCGCCGCTGGGCGTATCATAGCGGAGAATGCTTCCCGAGCCGGCAATACCAACGGTATCCGACCGGCTTGCAGAATATTCCACCGCGCCGGCAAGAACTGTTCTTTTACCGATGCTGTTCTTGGTTTGTTCCTGCTCATTCCGTTCATCGAACAACGGCTGCAGGTTTGACGGCATTCCGTCTAGAGGAAGGGCGGCGTGGGTTTCATTGCGTTCCGTGTATTGTACTCCCGCGTAACCGCCGACAGTTTGATCCTTGTAAACGGCCTGAATGCGCGCTTCAAGGAAAAATTCATCGATGGTTGTGGGGAATGAGACGGAGGTCTGTGATTCCCCCGATGCAAGCCGTGAGCTTTTGTCGAGAGCCCTGCCGGAGATACCGAGAAAAACAGAAGTAAGCAGTCGCGGGCTGAGTTCGTAAGCAAGCAGGTTGCCAAGAGTAAGAATGTTTTCCATGCGGCTGTCAATCGTCAGGGATGAATCAATGAGGGAATAAAACTCCTTGCGGTTGCGGTAGAAGGATGCGTGGAGACTGTCACGCGTGCGTCCGTCGAATTGTTTCTGAACCAGTGCGCGCACAAAATGGTCGTCCAGCTTTCGCGGGCTTAGTCGGTCCTGATGAAACTGGGCATCGCCCTCAACGATGTATCCATCCCCGGCGAAACCGCGCGCGGTCGCGGCCAGCCCGTAGTGCATGCCGCGATCGTCCGCAATTCCCTGATTGTCCCAACGATAGCCAATGAGAGGGGAGAGCACCATCTGTTGAATTGGGCGGTAGTCAAACCCGCCGAAGAAAGAATGAACCGAGGACGAACTCAAACCGACCGCCTTGGCGTCCGAATACACCAGGGAAGACCAATCAACCCGCGCGTCAACGTTTTCCTCAACCGGATACAGGCCACGCATGGAGAGTTGTTGACGGTTGGTTTGGATTCGCCGTTCGGGGGATGTGGCCGTTTGATCGAAAAGAATGATGTTGGAGAAGTACTGCTCGTTCAGCGTGAACCGGCCTCCTGCGACAAGGGTATCCACCAAAAGCGAACCGAGCCAGTTGAATGTGTTTTGATTTCGCTCGAACACGACGCTTGCACGATTCAACGAGAAGGGATTGCTGGTGTAGAAATCTCCTCCCAGGAATCCCTCCTGGCCGCAAACGGAACACGGCGTCAGGATTGACGCAAGGAAGAGAAGCAAAAGAGTGCAGGGCTTTTGAACCCGCGTCATTACAGTTCGATTGTTTGTCCGCGTTCAGGAATCGTGACGTCCTTGAAACCGCCGGCGTTGAGCCCGGCCGCAAATTTCTCCTGCTGGTCGTAGTCGCCGTGAACAAGGAAGATGTTCTGCATGGACCGGCGATCAAATGCGCTTATGTAGGCAAGCAATTCGTTTCTATCCGCATGTCCGCTGAAAGAGTTGAGGACAACAACCTCCGCGCGGAGTTCCCTCGGCTCACCGAAGATGTTCACGACGGGCTCCTTCATCACCAAACGCTTGCCAAGAGTATTTTCTGCCTGATATCCGACAATCAGGATGATGTTACGCGGATCGTGTACGCCGTTTGCCAGATGATGAACGATGCGTCCGGCTTCGCACATTCCCGATGCGGCGATCACGACGAAGGGACCGTTCCGTTCATTTAACTCTTTTGACTCTTCAAGCGAACGAATATACTTCAGGCGTTCAAAGCCAAAGGGGTCGTTATTGGTTGGCTGTGCGATGATGGCACGTGTCTCTTCATCAAAACACTCAGGATGCTTTCGAAACATATCCGTTACATTGACGGAAAGCGGACTGTCAACAAACACCGGTAGATGATCTATCTTTCCCTGTTTGCTGAGGCGATGCAGAACATAGACAATTTCCTGGGTTCTCCCAACGCTGAATGCCGGGATGATTACTTTACCCTTCTGTTTGCACGCCCGTTCAAGAACGGGAAGAAGCTGGTTCTCCATTTGATCCACCGGCGCATGGAATCTGCCCCCGTACGTGCTTTCGCTGATGAGGTAGTCAGTCGGACCATCATTGCCGATAAAAACCGGATCTCTCAGAATGGGGAGATGCGGTCTGCCGAGGTCACCAGTGAATGCAAGAGAGCGGGTTCGTGAACCTTCGCGGAGTTTCAGTGCAACGGAGGCCGAACCAAGAATGTGCCCAGCGTCCTCAAACCGGGATGTTATGCCTTCCAGGACGCGAAACGTCTCGCCGTAGCCGACACCCCGCATCAACGGAATAGTTTGTTCTGCATCCTCCATGGTGTATAACGGCTCGACGTCGGGAAGGTCCTTCTTTCTCCGTTTGCGGTTGATAAACTCGGTGTCCTTTTCCTGAATATGTGCGCTATCCTTGAGCATTACCTCGCACAGACTTTTTGTTGCGTGGGTACAGTAGATTGGCCCTCGGAAGCCCTGCTTCACGAGCCCGGGAAGGTTACCGCTGTGATCAATGTGTGCGTGGGAGAGAACGACCGCTGCGATGGAGGAAGGGTCAAAGGGGAATTCACTGTTCCGTTTCCGCGCCTCATCCCGCCTGCCATGATAAATGCCGCAGTCGAGCAGGATGGTTTCTCCGCCGACACTGAGCATATGCATGGAACCCGTTACTGTGCGGGCGGCGCCCTGGAACTGAAGGTGCATAACCTCTGAACTGTTAAATGCGGTGTTGCAGTGTACCGATTTGAGTTTTGAAAATCAACGCACCCGGCGCGTTCATTCCCCCGGAGGCCTGAGTGATTTGAAACTCCGATACACTAGAAGGTCGTAAATGATTTTTAATCCTCCGGCAATGAAGAAAGGCACACTGATCAGGGAAGGAATACCGAACAGTTGTCCGGCGAGTGCCGGCGATAAGGAAGCCCCCACGGATCGCGCAACGGATGTTACTCCCGCGGCAGCGGCGCGTTCGGAAGGAGGGACCACCGCGACCGTGTAGGATTGTCTTGTGGGAACGTCCATCTGCGAAATGGTGAACCTCAGCAACAACACTGTGACCGCAAGGGCCAGGGTTGGCATGAATGGAATCAGGATGAGCAAAATACTTGAGGGGATGTGAGTGAAGACCATGGTATTAATAAGCCCGAAACGCCCGGCAATACGGGCTGCCAGAAGTGCCGAGACCCCTGCGAGGATATTGGCGCCAAAGAAAATACTGCCAAGCAGTTCCGTTGAAGCGCCGAACCTGACATGGAACCAGTATGCAAGCATGCTTTGAACTATGAAACCGCCGGCAAAAGAATCAAGCGCGAATAATCCGCTGAGCTTGAGCACAACAGGCCGCGACTGTCGGAGCGGAATGCGCGCCTGTTCATCCTCCCGAGGAGGGCATTCCACCCACTGTGATAACCTTCTGTACAAGAAGAAAAGGCCGACACCACAAACAACATACCCCAGCATGATCGCACGGCATGCATCCCCGATCGCCGGAAGTTGTGCTTGTATGATTTTGACAAGCCATCCGCACACTAATGCACCGAATGCGACGGAAAGTGATCCAACGAGATTGTATTTTCCAAACACTGCTGTTCGTTCTCTGTCACCGACGATCTGGCCTATCGATGCCTGCTCAATGGAAAGAAAAGGGCCGACATCTTTATCGCTTGGCGCAATGACTCCAAAGATTGCCGCAATCATCAGAATTACGTAATTGTCACTTGCAAAGAACGCAAGACCGGCTCCGATCATGAGCAAAGAGCTCAGCATAAGCATCCGGCGCCTCCCCATGCGATCCGCCCGGGTTGTTACGAACAACGATGTTACGACATCACCCAGAAGCGCAACACTGAAGAGTAATCCGACTTCATGTTCCTTAAGACCGAGTTGAGTGAGGTAGAGGGCGAGAATCAGGGAGACAAGGCCGTATCCGAAGAGACGGACGGACCTGGCCACAAGCAGATGTCGGAGGTCACTACTTCCGGATACTGCAATTGAAGTATTCACGGTTTGTCAATAATGGACTCTGCATGAAGTATTCGCCGGGTGACATCAATGCGGGCACGCGTGTCCTCCTGCTTCCACACATCGATATTGAGGGCGAAGATGTATGTTTGGCCGAGGGTCTCCACATACCCTACGTACCAGCCGGTCTCCGGGCGACCCTCGCCGCCGCGTCCTGTTTTTGCGCGGAGGACATAGTGTTCCGTGCGCTCGACAACCATGATTTCCTTGACGAGGTCAATGACTTTCTGCGTGAACGGGACATTGTTCAGCACAAATCGTCGAAGGAATGCAATCTGTTCGCGCGGCGTTATACGCATTCCACCTTCAAGCCAGAACCTGTCGATACCGCCCTCCATGCTTCCATTCCCATATCCAAGCGTATCAAGAAAATGTCGCATTTGTTCGGGTCCGATTCGTCTCGCCATTTCCTGGTAGTACCAAACAGTGGAGTAGGAAAACGCACTTCGCATGTTCTGGTCCCCGTTCCAGCGCGGCATGGGGCGTTGAACGCCGTCCCACCGGAGCGTATCGTCAACATTGATGACCCCCGCTTCAAGAGCAAAGAGCGAGTTGGGAATTTTGAATGTTGATGCAGGCACGAACCCGGAGTCCATCCTGCCGGTATTATACACCTTCATACTGTCGGAGTTGAGGTTGTATAGGAGAAAACAACCGTGGACGGTTGCCTTGTCAAAGAACCACTTCCACGCCGGCTGTTCAATGACGGTTTGTCCCGTTCCTTGTGCGAGTGTGAGAATAGTGCAGAGAGCCAAAGACAGCCCTATGCGGTTTATTGTGCACAGTGCGGCCGGAGCATTCAGCATGATCGGCTTCAAGTCAGGGCTCCGGTGAAGTGAAAATCGAATGATGAATGTTCCCCGTATTTCTTGTTCCGGCCGGCTCAAACAACAATACAGAAACCTCCTCGTCCGCCACAGGCTTGTGCTCAACTCCCCTCGGCACAACGTAGAACTCCCCTTCGCGCAACTCAACGACTCGATCCCGGAATTCCAGACGGAATGAACCGCGCCAGACGAGAAACAATTCGTCGGCCTGTTCGTGGTGGTGCCAGATGAATTCCCCCTTGAACTTGACGAGTTTTACCTCCTGGCCGTTCAAAGTCCCGACAACGCGCGGTCTCCAGTGTTCCTGAATCCGGTCAAACTCTTTCTGCACGTTGATCATGTGTTATGCTCTTCGGACAATCGCCGCTGCGCCCCAGCCGATGAGAACAAGAACCGCAAGCACAAGCCAGTTGTACGTTGAACCGTACGTTGCCGTTGGGAAGTGGTTGCTGATCATGAGGAACACGACGGGCATTACCATGAACGTATTGTGCTTCGAGCATGTTTTCGCGCGGTGCGCAAGTGCA
>CAZJYO010000018.1:0-17758 GCA_964550275.1 uncultured Chitinophagales bacterium | reverse complement strand
GCAAAGATGGAGGCAAAAGAGATAACCGTGAGGATTCCGTCATTGTACAGGAAGAACGCCAGAAGAAACCGCGTGATGTTTTTGTAGGACCGAAGCTGGGACAATGTTTCGCGGACGCGTGCGTATCCAGTCGAGACGACATGATCAGAAACAGGTGCTTCGCTCCGGCTGCTTTTGAGAAACAGAAACAAAGGCGTTGCAAAAATGGCGAACATTCCCGCTGCGAGAAGGAAGCTGAGGCGGACGTTGCCAAGATTTTCCGTTGCAAACCCGCCTTCGAAGAGTGGAATGGCCATGAGCAAGGACATCAATGAACCGACATATCCCATGGCGAAGCCGAAGCCCGAAACGCGACCGTAATGATCTTTCTCCGCGAGCTGCGGTAAAAATGCGTTATAAAAAACAATCCCGCCTTCAAAGCCAACATTGGCAACGATGAAGAGAAGCATTCCTGCGAGAATCATTCCCGGGTCAACCCAGTAGAGCAGCGATGTGCAGATAATGCTTGCGGCAGTAAAGTAGAAGAGAAAGCGTTTGCGAAGATGGGCCAGGTCGCTTGCTGCGCCGAGAACCGGCGCGATCAGTGCTGTCACCATCATCGAAATGCTGACAGCGACTCCCCAGTAGAAATCACCGCGACCCGTTCCGCCGACAACAATTTCGCGGAAATACAGGGAGTAGCCGACTGCAACGATAAGAACTGAAAAGGAAGTGTTGGCAAGATCAAACAGCGACCAAATAAATACCTGTGATCGCGAGCGGGAGATCACACCTTTTTCCGGGTGAGAGGTTTTTTGGAAGTGGGATCGCCTTCGTACAGTCCCCGTCCGCTTTTTGTCATGTTACCGGACTTCTTCAGATCAGCGAGCACTGCGTCGAGGATGCCGTTAATAAACTTGCCGCTTTTTTCCGTGCTGTAGGCCTTGGCAAGTTCAATCGCTTCGTTGACGGAGACTTTCGGGGGGATGTCGTCAAAGTGGGTGAGCTCACAGATTGCCATGCGGAGGATTACCCTGTCCAGAACCGCAATGCGTTTGAAGTCCCAGTTATCCACCTTCTCCTTGATTGTCGCATCGATGGCATCGTTGTTGCGAACCGTTTCAGTAATGAGGCGCTGGGCGAAGTCGCGGTTGAACGCATCGTCATCTTCAAAGCCCTTGAGCGTTTGTGCGATAACGTGCTCGAGGGGCTCTTTTGAGATTTCATACGCATAGAGTGTTTGCATCGCCTTTTCGCGCACGCTTCGACGTCTCATCAATTACCTCTTTCCAAAATCATCCTCGCCGAGTCGCCCGATGAATTGGGATTTGCCCGCATAAATGGATTTAATCCTTCCGATCGCGTTGATGCGCTGCTCGGCCAGCCGGTTGGATGCTTCGTATGTCGGCACTTTGTCCCGCTTGGACATTGCATAGATGGTCAGCATGGTGTCGTAAATGCCTTCGGCTTGTTTAAGCGCGCGTTCCTGTGAGTATCCCTCCAGCTCGTTGTACACATTGATGAGCCCGCCTGCGTTGATGGCGTAATCCGGCGCGTACATGATGCCGCGGTCGATAAGCATCTGGCCGTGGCGCGATTCATCTGCAAGCTGGTTATTCGCGCCGCCGGAAATGATCTTCACTTTGAAGCGGGGGATGGTGTTGTCATTAACAACCGCACCGAGCGCGCACGGACAGAACACATCCGCATCAACGTCGTAAATGCTGTCGGGATCAACAACCTGCGCATCCGTATCGCGGCCGACGCGTTCGGCCTTCTCGCGATAGATATCGGTGAGAAAAACTTTTGCGCCTTCCTTCTTCAAATGCCGGCAAACGTATTCGGCGACGTGTCCGGCTCCCTGTACCGCAACTTTCTTTCCCTTCAGAGAATCATTACCGGTGAGTTCCTTCATGCTTGCTTTCATCCCCATGTACACGCCGAACGCGGTAACGGGTGAAGGATCGCCGCTTCCTCCCAATGCTTTGTCAATGCCGGTGACGTACTTTGTCTCCATCCTTACGAATTCCATGTCGCGAACATTGGTTCCGACATCCTCTGCGGTAATATATCGTCCGGCCAATCCTTCGACGAATCTTCCGAACGCGCGAAACATCGCTTCAGTTTTGTCCTTGTTTGGGTCGCCGATAATAACTGCTTTGCCTCCCCCGAGATTCAATCCCGCAACAGCCGCCTTGTAGGTCATTCCACGCGAGAGGCGGAGAACGTCAGTGAGCGCGTCCTCATCGGTTGCGTACATCCACATGCGCGTGCCGCCAAGCGCGGGGCCGAGTGTCGTATTATGGATCGCAACGATGGCGCGGAGCCCGGATTGCTTATCCGAGCAAAATACGACCTGCTCATGATTGCGTGCGTCAAGATGTTCAAAGATGGCCATGGTACACCTGATGATTCGTTAGTGAGATGAACGGAGTGTCACCCGCGGGACCGGCTCGGAAGGATGCCGGTCAATGATGACGCGCGTGCCGAACACTTCGTTGATATGATGCTCTGTTAATGCCTTTTCCGGCGTGTCCAGTACGGTGAGTGAACCGCACAGAAGCATGCCGATGCGGTCACTGAACGCCGCCGCAAGATTAAGATCATGTGAAATGGAAACCACGGTAAGTCCTGATGTGCGTGTAAGGTTTCTCAGGATCGTAAAGACCTCCAGTTGATGTGCGAGGTCCAGATGGGCGTTGGGTTCATCCAGCAGAAGTATCCCCGGTTGCTGTGCAAGCGCGCGTGCGAGGAACACGCGTTGACGCTCGCCCCCGGAAAGCGCAGTGACGGGATGATGTGCAAGATGCGCGATATCCACCTGGCGCATCATCTCCTGCGCGATTTCCCTGTCGTGGTCATTCTCAAAAAACGGATTCCTCACATGGGGCGACCGGCCCATGAGCACCATGTCGGCAACGGAAAAGGGAAATACCTGTCCGCCTTCCTGCGGCACCAGCGTTATTTTTTTCGCGAGCCCGGTACGGGTATGTTCATTGATGTTTTTGCCTTCGAGCGTTATTGTGCCCCGCGACGGCAAAAGGATACGGTCCAACAAACGGAGGAGCGTGCTCTTGCCGGATCCATTCGGGCCGACCAGCGTAAGAAATTCGCCGCGGCGGATGGAGCAGGAAACGGAACGGATGACAGGGATTCTTCCGTCATAGCTGAAGGAAACATCGTCAAGAGTCAACACGTTCATGACGGAATCGGAAGGCATTAGAATTTCCGGATCAACTCCTGTTTTGAGCGTGAAGGCGATGGGGTTGTTTGGAGAATCAGATATCCATCCTGCGATACCTTGACCCAATACCCGAATCCCGGCGAAAGAACAGACGCGGGCAAATAGGAACCATCGTACCCGTAAAAAGCAGATGTAATAAGCCCCGGAGAACTCTCTACAACATCGGCAGTGTCGGTGGCATTTGTTAATCCACCGATAATGTTCCATCCGGCAAATACCTGGATGGTGTCAGTGAGGCGCACAAAGCCGGAGATTGTGACAGTATCGGAAGACCCGAACTTCAGCCAGTAGCCGGAGCCCCCATCGACTGAGTCGACAGTTTCGTAGCCGCCTGGTCCAAACCGGAATGCGGGTGAAACAGCATCGGGGAAAAGCGTTGATGTTGAGCCATCAGGAACATCTACAGAAAGTGCAACAAGGTTCCACCCTGAAGTGACAGCATGGGATGCACTGACGCTGGCGCTGGTTGTGAACGACCGGGTGACAGACCAAGGGCCCGCGCCGCCCGCGTTGCGTGCCTGCACCTGCCAGAAGTACTCCGTTCCTGCATTGAGCGAGGTGACAGATCGTGTCGTGTCGCTGAGTGTGGAGTCGTCAATACTCACGGTCACAAATGTTGAGTCGGCTGAAAGTCTGAACCGGTACGATGTCGCGGTTTCAGTTGTGCCCCAAACAAAATCCATTGAGACCGGCGCCTCGGTTGAATCATCGGGCGGCGACACCAAATCGACCGCTGAGGGCGGCGCAAGGACCGTCAGGAATGACCGATGTGATGAATAGGCGCTTGTGCCGGCGGTGTTCTTTGCCAGGACGCGCCAGAAGTATGTTGTTTCGTGTGACAATCCTGAGATGAGAATGGATGTTCCAGTCAGTGAGTCGTTCACGATGGTTGTGCCGAAGAGAGAATCTGCTGATACCTGAACGCGATAAGAAGAAGCTCCCAACGATGAATTCCAGTACAGCGTAAGGGAAACTGGTTGTCCGGTTGCCCCGTCGGCAGGGGACAGAAGAGCCGGAGCCGCCGGCGGCAGGAAGACTGTCGTGAATGTGTTTGTACCGCTGAACGCACTCCAACCGTAGAGATTCTTTGCTCTTGATCTCCAGTAGTACGTTGTGCCGTTCAAGAGTCCGGAGACAATTGCCGAAGTGTCGGTCAGCGTCGAGTCACTGAAGATGATAGACGAAAAGCCGGAATCTGTGGCGGCTTGAACCTGATACACGGTCGCCCATTTCGATGATGTGAACGTCAGTTGTATTGAAAGAGGCACATCGCTTGTGCTGTTCGCCGGTGAAACAAGTGAAACGGGAGAGGGTGAAAGGGCGGCCATTGCATTGATGATTCCCCAGCCCATAAGGTTGTCCGGTGATGATGCCTGACTTGCGGTGGAGCGTAGCGCGTTCATGATTTCTACTGGAGAATCTGTTGGCCGGGCATTGATCATGAGTGCAACAACGCCGGCGGCGAGCGGACAGGAAAATGAAGTACCGGAAGAGCTTCCGTAGCCTGTAGGATTGGTGGAACTTGCAACTCGCACCGAAGAACCCTTTGCCATGACATCGGGTTTAATCCTGGGAGGTTCGCTGGTGGTCGGTCCGTAGGAACTGAAAGAGCTTCTCACTCCCGTAGAGGTCACCGCGCCTATTGAGAACACACTGTCTCCATCCGCCGGCGCACCAAGTGTGTTTGGCGTTGCGTTAGCCGCATTGTTTCCTGCGGAATTGACCACGACGATTCCGCGTTCGACTGCCATGTCTCCAGCGCGCGTGATAACTGTGGTGTTCCCGTCCATATCCTCCCAAGTCCAACTCGTGAATGGCGAGTCGTAATCAAGATAGCCGAGCGACGTGCTTGTAACATCCACGCCGATGCTGTCCGCCCATTCAATGGCGGCAACCCAATTGTCTTCTTCAATCGGCGTTTCACTGCTGTCGTTCTCCGTGCGACCGAGAATGTACGATGCTCCGAATGCCGGGCCAATAAGCTGACCGCTTCTGAAGCCACCGATAGTGGAAAGCGTATTGACGCCATGCCCTCCATGGGCCGGATTGTTCGGAACAACGCTGACCTTGTGATCAACGAAGTCATAGGTTGCAATCATGCGAGTTTCGAGAGTATCAAATGCTTCATGCGTCAGCAAGCGAAAACCATTGTCAAAAACAGCGACAACAACACCTTGTCCGTAGTTCCCCAGATCGTGTACCGCAACAACGTTGATCTGACTGATCTGGTTCAAGGAGGAGCCGTAGTTGAATGAATTCACGCCGGGCGGTTGAATCGCGTTCTCCGCGGATTCCGTTGCGGCCTCCTCCGTTTCGTTGGAGTTTTTTCTGAACCGCGCCACAGGTTCAATCTTTATCACGAACGGAAGTTGTTCCAATGCGGCAATCTGCGCTGGTGTTGCTGTAACACTTACGGCGTTGAACCATTTCGACCGCTGTCGTACACGGCCCACATGTGACGCGATTTGATCAATATAGGTTTGTGCAACGGGAAGGTCGGTGTAGTCAACCAGTGCATCCGCCGGACGAACCTTGCTCCTCCGCTGAATGGATTTTGGGGCGACAACGGTTTGAGGAACAAAACCTCTTAGCGCTTCATGAGGCCCCTTATCATTGAAATATACCCACGCCAATATCGGACTGTCAGCAGGCTGAGTGTTTATCATCTGCTGGAGTTTTAGGGAAACCTTTGAGGCCGCGTAAGAAGAATCAACGGATAAAACGGCGGCAAAAAGAGTGAAAATAGCGGCAAAGCGGTCAAGCATAGCGGATTCCGGATGATTCGATTCGGTGATCAGGTAATCAAGTTTAATCAAAGTCGGTTTGAATAACAACCACCGTTTGGGCTCGCAGTGCCTGAATAAAACACAAAGAGCCCGGGTTGGATTCCGGGCTCCTTGTCAATTCAAACGACAGAATGTTACTTCATCAACAGCATCTTTTCCGTCCGGGTGAACACCGTACCATCTGTGCCGACAGCATTGAGACGGTACAGGTACATTCCGCTTGCAATGGTGCTGGCGTCAAAGACGGCGTCATGATATCCAGCGCTGAGATTGCCATCAACGAGTTGAGCAATACGTTGACCGAGCATGTCCACCACTTCAAGCGTCACCCGCGCATCAACAGGCAGAGTGTAGATGATCGTTGTTGACGGGTTGAACGGATTCGGGAAGTTTTGGCCAAGGGAGAACTCTGTTGGTATTTGTACCTCAACCATTGGAGCACTTGCGAGAGCCGGAGCCGGCAGCAGTTCCAGCTTTACGTCATCGAACTGATACACATCACCCGCTGCATCGTAGGGTGAAAGCCAGAACCGCAGACGGATATCGTTCGTTGTTCCTCCAAAACCGCTGGCAACAAAATCCACCGTGTAGCTTGCCCATGCATTCGTAAGATTGAAGACATGTCCATTCAGTCCGTATGGTGTGAAGGGCGAGGTGTGTTTCATCACGGATGCCTGGACATCATGACCGGTTGTAGAGAACGCCTTGAAACTCAGCCGGTAGGAGTTCCCTGCCGTAAGTGAAATACCGTATTGGTACAACTGCACGGTTGTTCCCGCAGTCGTGATGGAGACTTGTCCTGCTTTCGCCCCGACATTCCCCGGTGTCACTGCTGTGAACGCTCCTGCGCCGTTGGTATTGAAGTTCCAGCTCGAGGTTCCGGATTCAAATCCACCGTTGACCAGAAGATTTGTAGCCGGTGGAGGAGTATACACGGTAATGACCTCTGTCGGAGTTGGCGTTAACACACCCGAGGTTGCCTGGACTTGCGTTGTGCCGTCGGCGCCACCGGTGAAGACGGCGCTTTTTGCGTCTCCGGCAACAGAAAGGTCTCCGGGAACGACACCACCCGTATTGTTTAACAATCCCCATGCGGCGGCAACATTCCCGACGAACTGATTTGTAGCCGTTCTCGCAATGGCATACATGGTTATCGTTTCACCGTTCTCGATGGTTTGGGCCGGAACGATTGATCCTCCGCCATCGGGAGCGGTTTCGACATTGACCTTTGCAGCCACCAGCGCACTTCCTGTTGCAACCAACTCGACATCATCAATGAAATACTGCTCACCGTTGGCAGCATAGCCATTCAGCCGGAAACGCAGCCGCGCGTTGCTTGGCGTTGGCGGCGGGAAGTTGACCGCCGTGAATGTTGTGGTGAACGTCTGCCATACGCTGGTGAGGTTGAAGACTTCGCCATTAAGACCATAGTTCGTGTAGGGTGAATCATGACGATGGACAAAGACGGAGAGATCATGACCCGCCGTGGAGCGCGCCTTGAATGTCAGCGTATACTCCGTACCAGGCACAAGAGTAATCCCGCTTTGGTAGAACTGTGTGTTGGAGCCCGACGTTGTGTTCGTCAGCCGGGCAGCGTTTCCGCTTCCCGATGCGCCCGGAGCAACCACGAGATAGTTACCGGTCCCGTTGGTAAAGAATACCCACGGCGATGACCCTGACTCGAAGTCTCCGTTGGCGAGAACATTGGCTGCTGGAGGTGCCGCCGCTACTGTGGCGACCGCGGAGAATTCCGATGTGTTGCCTAGCGCGTCTGTTGCTGTCGCAACGATATTGTTCCCCGCACTCACTGCTTCAGCAGGAGTGAACGTTTGCGTTACGGGGAGTTGTGCATCGACAGCCGCATAGCTCTGTGCGCCGAGGAATGTTTTGCCTTCTCCGGCATCTGCTTTGAAGAACTCAATGTGGAGTGGATAGGCAGAGTTGACAACAGTTGATGGGACACTATAGGTCACACTCAGATCGCCATTTCCCTGACGTTCTGCAAGTGTCATCTCCGGAAAATTCTGAAGGTTGTTGGAACCCGCATCACCATCCCCGCCGTCATTGGGAGTGACGCCAACGGCGCCGAGATCAATCCCAAGACCGACGTTGGAGAAAATGGAGTTTGGATCAATAGCGTTACCCGTCCCGCTGAAGACAAACACCCCCGCCGCCCCATTAAATGCTATGGTGTTTCCCGAGTTAGCTGCCAATCCCCCGATGGTATTGTTTGATGAGCTGATCTCAACCCCATCGCCTGAGTTCCCGATGTTGGACACGCCGGTGGCATCCGTGCCGATATAGTTTCCGGCAATGACATTGCCGGTTCCGGCGCCTGTTATGTTTACACCATTCCCATTATTGCCGGAAATAATGTTACGCGCGCCTGCAGTCGTTCCACCAACAATGTTGTTTGAGCTAGTCACGATGACGCCGTTCCCGCCGTTCCCCAAGTCAGCCGACCCGGCAGCATTCGTACCGATGTAGTTGCCCGCAACAACGTTGCCTCCTGCGGCGCCTAGAATAAACACACCATTCCCGGTGTTACCCGAAATGATGTTGCGCGTGCCGGCTGTCGTGCCACCAATGGTATTCCCGACACCCGAGGCGATTTGTATGCCAATGCTATTCGACAATGCCGTCGCGCCCGTGGCCGTTGTTCCGATGTAATTCCCCTGAATTCGATTACTGTCCGGTGTCGGTGCGCCGGCATTGAGGAGTTCAATTCCGAACGAGAATACATTTCCGGAAATGATGTTCCGCTCCGCGGCTGTGGTGCCGCCAATGAGGTTACGCTGGGAATTTTTTATCCCGATGCCTCCGGTCGCGTTCCCGGAAGAAGCTGTTCCTGTGGCATCCGTGCCAATATAATTTCCTTGTATAACATTGTTTCCGCCGGTCAGGATGAAAATTCCATGTCCGGGGAAACCGTTGATGATTAATCCTTTTACCGTTGAACCGCCGGAGATGAGCTTCAACCCGTTGGTCCCGATAAGAACTTCCTCGGGTTTGGCCATGGAGCTGTTGTCTTGAGCCTGCCGTTCAGAGCCGGAAGTATTGCCCGGGCAAGTGACGCATGGATCACCGGCAAGCTGAATCAACGGGACGCCAGCAAAGCCGGGCTGAGATGTTCCGTCAATGATGACGGGGTCGGTGATATTGGTGAGTTCACCAGCCGGGGTAATGGTGCGGACGCCTCCGCCGGGGATATTGAAAATAATGGTATCCGGTGTTGTGGCGTTGATGTTCGCGGTTGCATTCGCGTCAAGAATTGCCTGGCGCAATGAGCCTGCATTCGCGTCGTTCGTGTTTGTCACGACGAACGTGTGAACAACGACAGCGGCATCAACGATCACCTCATTCGAGAACGCGCTCTGTAATTTGTTAATTGCGGTTGCTTTTGCTTTCACGGTGTCACCACCGGAAAGTGCGGCAAGTCCGGCCTTGGTCCACCCGCCCCCAATGTTCACACTTGTTGTTCCGACGCTCGCCGAGTTTACAAACACTTCGATGATCGTGCCACCAAGCATCTTATCTTTTCCACCCGGAAGTGCAATGGTTTCGGGTCCGGTTCCGGACACGGATGTTGCACCCGCAGTAATCGGAGCATTTACAACCGGAGCGACAGTTACATCTTGAACGATTACTTCATTGGAGAAGGCGCTCGTTAATTCACCCGATGCAGTTGCAGTTGCTTTGACTGTGTCTCCCACGACGAGACCAACACCGGTCTTGAGAGAGCCCGCGGCGGTACCGATTGCAAGGAGTCCGCCCTTCGTCCATGTTCCGCCGGAGACTGTAGTTGTTCCAACAGAGGATGAGTTCACAAAGACATCAATAACTGTTCCGTCGGCTTCGGTACTCGTTCCTGATACTGAGGTCGAACCCGAAGCGATGGGTGAGTTGACCACCGGTGCATCAGTGGTATTGCTCACGGTGAGTGTCGCTGGGATGATCACGGGATTTGTGTTTGCTGCGTTACTGTTCACTATGATTTCGCAATTGTACACGCCTGGTACCAAGCCGTTCGCATCCACAGTAATCGTTGATTGTTGTGAGCCGCCTGCGGGGATAGTCCCAAGCGCAGGAGATGCAGAAGTTATCCATGTACAGGTGGGCTGGTAAATTTTTACCGCCAGGTTATCGTGAACATACGCCGCATTGAAGACAACCTGCAAACCGATAGATGCATTTGCGTTCTCAACGCCGATTGTTGCGGCATTCAGAGCGCCGGTCATGGTGAGATACTGGAACAACATCGTACCATCGGCATTCAGAATTATCTGGAATGTCTCGGGGTCCGATGTGCCGAAGCGTTTGATACCGGTATACTGCACCGTGAACTGAGAAGCTGTGCTTAAGTAGTGGATCGTACCGCCAAGCGTAGGGTTGAGGTCGTCCCAGAATGCAGCAATCAGGTCGTTCGGTGTAGTCGCAGTGGGAATCGCGGTGTTGGTAAATACGTTTACCGTGGTTCCGAAAGTCAAATAACCATTGGAACAGACATTAACGGAGGTTTTACTCGCACCATAGAAAGGAAACGAAAAAGCGAGAGGAACCGAGATCCCCGCATCGTCGCCAAGTACGACGGAAGTGCCTGTTCCTGTAATATCCGTCCAACTGAATGTTGGGCCGCCCGGCTCGTCACTATCAATCCATGCATAACCAAAAGCATCCGGTCCTCCTGAACCATCCGGTGACACCCCCGGTGTTCCCTGATCTCCTTTTATCCCTTCGGGGACGACCATGGTTTGATCATACAGAAGTTGATGATAGGAGTCAGCTTTTTTACCGAGAGAGTTTTCAACCATGTCAAAAAAGAAATCTTGTGTCATCGGACCCGAGTTCTTGAGACCTTCAAGTTTTCCCAAAACGTCCGGGGGTACGTTGTGCGAACGCAGGGCCTGTATCGAACGATCTGTGAGTTGGAACAGCGGCTGAGGGCCCATTGTTGCCACGGATGGGCCTTTGACAGGTGCTGCGGGAAGAGATTGAATAGCCCAATTCAAATCAGGGGCGCCGGTGACACCAGTGTGGGAAATATTCAGGATGCCTGAACCCGCACCGTTGACTGGAAGTGTAATATCGAAAGTAGAAGGAGTGACAGAAATGTTTGTCACCGCAACTCCGTTCCCCTGAAGATTGACTGTGGCAGTTGGTGTATTGAGCGCGTCGCTGCCGATATCAACGCTTGAATTCTGCGGTCCACCGGTTAATGGCGAGAAGGACACATCCAGTGTAACAAAGCCAAGAGATGGAATGATTGCCGGGAGACTTGGAAGATTACTCGTCGAAAAATCCAGTGAAGGGCTACTAATACTGCCGACGGTGAGATCGGCATCCCCGATGTTGACAATTGCTACTGATGTCGGACCACCTGTCTGCCCTACATTGACATTCCCAAAGTTGACAAGAGGAGCGACAAGGATGTTCGGTCCCGACAGCACTGTCCCCGAGGGAACCTTCCTGTAGTAAACATTTGGATCTTTTCGATCCCCGCCCCCTGCAAGATTGTCCCGGTTGTCAGACCACACTACATGAAAATATCCGGGCGTGCCTGCAGCGTGATTATAGTCTCCCATGTAGACGGTGTTTACAACTCCGTCCCGACCAAATTCAGGAAGTGAGGCTACGTCACTTATGGCAAATGATTGCAGGAATGCTACGGCTGCACCTGAGATTGCCGCAGTCCGGCCATAGTGCTTAAAAAGATTGTTGTTTGCAGTGTCTTCTTCACGACTTGAGTAGAATATCCCCAGAGAACTCCCATCAGGAGTTACTGCAATTGTTGGCTGCCACTGATCCGTTGTTGTCCCATCGTCGTTGACTACAGCAGGTACACTCCACGTTGCACCCCCGTCAGTTGATTGACTAAAAAAAATGTCTGCCTTATCTGTACCGGCAGGGTTGTCGTTGTATGTAACATAAATATTTCCACTGACAGGGTTGATCGCAACATGGGGAAAAGCGTTGCTGCGAAATCCTGATGGCGTAACTGTTCCCTGACGAATTCCCGTGAGTCCGAGGTCGCCGTTGAAGCCGGCTGATGTTGCCAATGTGGCGATGGGGACAGCTGCGCCGAACGTGAGGCCATTGTCTGTAGATCGACGCGTCATAATGCGCTCGGGGCTTCCAGTCTCATCGAAATAAAAAGCATGAACGGAGTGATCCGGGGCAACGGCAACAAATGCACCCTGGACATTTCCACTTGCACCCGAGGCAATAAGAACACCGGCCCCGAAGGATGTGCCATTGTTTGTGGAGCGATGCAGGTAGATTCCGTTGGGGGCCCCGAAGTCTCGAGTGATAAGATATACGTAGCCGTTCCCTGTACCGGGAAAGTTGTCAACGGCGATCCACTCTTTGTCTTCACTTGTGCTGCCACCCGGAGTGCCGTTCACGGGAGCCATCCACGTAAGACCATTGTCATCGGACCGGAAGACCTGGATATTCCCAACGAAACTCAGCGTCGCAAAGTAGATTCTTCCTGTTGCTTCGTCACGAGCCAACACAGGATCGCCGGCATCACCACCTGCATTTGTTGGCAGGGTACCGCCGTCAGTGAATGTCGCGCCGCCATCCGTCGAATACGACCAGCCAGTGAACTTACTCGCACCTCCCGTGAAAGACCCGGCATCATTAAATCCAATCACAACATTGTTTCCAAAGGCCAGAATGCTCGTTTCGCTTTGTGTAAAATTTCCGCTTCCAGTCGCTCCAGTGTTGTTGTTCACAAGGATATCTGAAGTCCCGCGCGAAGGAACCGGGGCGGCAGTTTGGGGGATCTCTCCATTCCTTTCCTTTCTCAAGTACTCCTCATAATCGGCTGGAGTATATGCACTTCGCAGTGACTTCTTTGCCGGACCTCCAAGTTGTCCTGGATTGTCTTGTGAAAATGCTTGCGCCGAAAAAATCATCAATGAATATAGTGCGCATAAGAAAGCCGTACGCATGCACGTGCGCAATGGAAGAAACGAGTTCACATGTACCTCCGCGTATTGTATGAAAGGATGAGAGAAAGACATCTGGGGAAGAGGGCTTTCGCAGTAACCTCAATGCATGCCGGAAGATGGGCAACGGCGAAGACGGTCCGGAAGGAGAACCTTGAAAGCTTGGTTTCATTATACTGAAGGGAAAACGCAGAGTCAATGGGTTCAGAGTGTTGGATGGTGTGAAGTCACGCTCCTTCAGTTGCTGAAATGAAGGTCGTCACATTGAAGAAGATGGATTTTTCAAGAGGCGGGTGAACAACATCGCACTGATCAACAGGATAACCGCGCGGAATTCCTTGAGGGTACGGGCGGTAATTCATAGGAAAGGCCCGGGAGTGACCCGGGCCTTTCTTAGAACGCGTGGAGAGGCAGACCGGAGTTACTTTGCCAACAACATTTTTTCTGTTCTGGTGTAGAGGTTGCCATCTACTCCCGCTGCAATCAGCCGATAGAAATACATACCGCTGGCGTTTGCCGAAGCATTAAAGACAGCATCATGGTAACCTGCCTCCATCGATCCATGGGCAAGCATTGCAACACGCTGACCAAGCATGTCGATCACTTCGAGTGTTACATGTGCATCGACGGGCAGTGTGTAAATAATTGTTGTGGATGGATTGAACGGATTGGGAAAATTCTGTGCGAGAGTGAATTCCGATGGCACTTGTGCTTCAACAATCCCCGTTCCACCATCAGCGGGTGCCGGCAGAAGTTCCAGCTTCACGTCATCGAACTGATATACATCACCGGGTGCGTCATAGGGCGCAAGCCAGAACCTGAGGCGGGCGTCATTCACCGATCCGACAAACCCCCCGGCAAAGAAGTCCACTGAATACTCCGCCCACGCATTGGTAAGGTTAAAGAACTGGTTGGTTAAACCGTACGGCGTAAAGGGGGATGCGTGTTTGAACACGGAGACTTGCACGTCATGACCTGTTGTTGAGAAGGCCTTGAAGCTTAACCTGTATTCGTTACCAGCGCTGAGGGAGACACTTGGCTGGAACAGTTGGACAATGGTTCCAGCAGTGGTGATGGAAACTTGCCCCGCTTTTGCCCCGACGATGCCAGGGGCGACCGATGAGAACGAGCCTGTTCCGTTCGTGTTGAATGTCCAGTTCGATGTGCCGGATTCAAATCCGCCGTTCAGAAGAAGGTTGGTCACCGGAGGCGGTGTAAGCACTGTAATTGTACCCGATGGCGTGGTTGTCAAAGCGCCTGAAACCGCCTGCACTTTTGCAGATCCATCAAGATGAGCAGTGAATACCGCGCTCTTGCCGTCACCCGATGGGACAAGATCACCGGCTACCACGTTCGGGACGACGTCCTGCAATGACCATGTTGCAGGGACATTAGCGACAAACTGGTCTGTTGCTGTTCGAGAGATGGCATACATCGTAATGGTTTCGCCGCTCTCGATTGTTTGAGCCGGAACGATTGATCCTCCGCCATCGGGCGCGGTTTCTACGCGGACTTTCGTTGCCGTGAGCGCGCTGCCCAGTTGCTCCAGTGTTACGTCATCGATGTAGTACACATCGCCCGGTGTTGCAAACGTGTCAAACCGGAACCGCAGTCGCGCATTGCTTGGTGTTGGAGGTGGGAAGCCGGTGGTGGTGAAGTCAAGCGTGAACGTTTGCCATGAAGGCGTCAGGTCAAAGACATGGCCGTTGATGCCGTATGGTGTAAACGGTGATGTATGTCGTTGCAGAAACACCGAGAGGTTGTGGCCCACACTTGAAAGGGCCTTGAAAGTAAGCCGGTACTGAGTATTTGGTTGAAGCGTAATTCCAGACTGGTAGAGCTGCATGTTGCTGCCGATCGTGTTGAGTGTCACCTTTGCGGCGTTTGGACTCGAAGGTCCAGGGCTGATAGTTGTGAGATTGCCCGAAGCATTGGTGAAGAACACCCATGGAGATGTGCCTGATTCGAAGCTCGCGTTCTGAACCGGATTCGGCAAGCACGGGTTAATAAAGATAACGACGGTATCTTCACCTCCCTGACACACATTAGACCCAGGGTCGTTGCTCTGTGCACCGAACTTGATGCTGGTCTGTGCCCTGCCGTTGGCATTGAGGAGGAACTTGGCATCCGGTGATGTATCTGAGCCGATGAAGACCCCAAAAGCAACATTCTTTTGCCACACCATGCTGGTTGCTACGCCACTCAAAGTCGCATGCAGGAAAATGGTATCCGTGGCACAGACGGTCTGATCAGGGCCAGCATCAACAACGGAGGCGGAATCAATTACGTAGAGAAGAGTGTCACTGACCGGCGGACACAGGCCAGCAGGATCATTCGTAGTTAAGATGAGTGTTATGTCGTCCGCACTGGCGAGTTCGGATGGCGAGGGAACGTATGTCGCATCGAGCGTATTGGCATTCGGTGAGAATGTGCCGGCACCGCCGCTCCACGTTGCGCTTGTTGCAGCACCGCCGATACTGCCGTCCAACGGCGGGAAGCTGGATACAGAGGAACATATACGGATGTCTGCTCCCGCATCTACTGTAGCTTCCGGGTTAATAAAGATAACGACGGTATCTTCACCTCCCTGACACACATTAGACCCAGGGTCGTTGCTCTGTGCACCGAACTTGATGCTGGTCTGTGCCCTGCCGTTGGCATTGAGGAGGAACTTGGCATCCGGTGATGTATCTGAGCCGATGAAGACTCCGAAGGCCGAGTTCAGTTGCCACACCATGCTGGTTGCTACGCCGCTTAGTGTCGCATGTAGGAAAATGGTATCCGTGGCACAGACGGTCTGATCAGGACCAGCGTCAACAATGGAGGCGGAGTCCACTGAAAGTATGGCAGCGGAACTTGTATCCGCGCCATCAATATTTGTGAATACTGCGCGGTACTGGTTCTGTTCGTCAGAAAGACTTGTAACAAATGTGAGGGGTGAGTTGACCGCCCCCCCGATATCTGTGAACGTCGCTCCGTCGTCCTCGCTTACCTGCCACTGAATCTGTGGTGCCGGTGTTCCGTTTGCCGTGCTCGAAAAGCTGGCGATCTTTCCTTCGCAAATGGTGGCATTTGTTGGGTCGGCGGAAACGACCGGCACATCTGCGCGGACTGTTGATACGCGGAATATGACAAATGCAACAATGGTGACCATGGTGATTTTCATGTGTGTTCCCCTGATGTTGTGTTGGTGTAAAATCTGTCCTTGTTGCGATAGGCAAAAAAACCTCTTGGTAGAAATACTGAAGTGAGAACCAGGTTTCAATCAGGCATCGCCTTGACGGCCTTCCTTTGCAGCGGGCTGGTGAGCAGTCTCACGATGCACGCCCCCCAGCCAGTTCCGCAAAACAGCTACTTTGCCAAAATCATCCTATGCGTCATGGTATGATCAAGGCCGCTCTTTCCATGAGCGCTTAGCCGATAGTAATACACTCCACTCGCGAGTGATTGAGCATTGAAACGTGCTGAATGATGTCCGGCTGAAACGTGTTCTTCGATCAGCCGCGCAACGCGTTCACCCAGAGTATTGTACACATCCAGCGTCACGCGAGCGTCTTCAGGCAATCCATAGTCAATTGTTGTTTCCGGATTGAATGGGTTGGGATAGTTTTGTTCCAGAAAGAAATGAACGGGCAGGGGGATCTCTTTTCCCGAGACTACATCCGGCGGGGGTGGAGGGAGTTCACCAGTCGGAACGATCTGGATTCGCCCGGCAGCGACTGACAAGGAGGAGAGAATAAGCTGTCCGTTTTGATCCGCTTTCACCCAATATCCTCTGCCGCTTTCAATGGTTGTTGCAAGCTCATAGCCCGCAGGCGTGTACCCGTAAAATGCTGATGTGACAATCCCTCCGGGAATACTGCTAATGTCTGATACCTGCACAGCCTCGGACACGGAGCCGATCAAATTCCAACCAGTGAACACAGCGACAGTATCAGTCGACCGGAATTGACCCCCCACTCCGATCTCTTGGGAAGAACTGAACTTCAGCCAGTAACCTTTGCCCCTTTCGAGAATCACGGACGAAGTGTATGTTCCCTGATATCCAAATGCCTGCGAAGTCGCGGTGGGGAAGATTGCCGTTGTCGTGTCGTTGAGAACAGTGAGCGGTACGGAAACAAGGTTCCAGCCGTGACTGACCGGAACAGACAATACGGTGTTTGATGCTTCGGGTGATGGTTCGCTAATGTTACCGTGAACATCCGCGGCGGCGACGCGATAAAAATAGGTTGTCTCACCCGGGAACGAATCTGTGAATGCGGTGTCAACCGTTGTTGCGAGAAGTGTTGAATCCGCCGGAGTAAACCCGCTCACGGTTGAGCGGAAGATTTTATAGTGTAGAAAATCCGGCGCAGATGAAGGTGTCCAGGAGATTCTCAATCCACCGCCGGGTTGCGGCGCAATCTTGGGAATGGGGAGCGGTGCAGGAGCAAGGTTGTCAACGCTGTGTCCCGGCAAGATGTTGGAGCGCCAGAATTCGTTCGCATTTGCTGTAAGCGCGGTAACGCGAAAATACTGAGTAGCGTTTCCCCCTGCTCCCGAGTCGCTTGGAACATCGGCGTCAGTTGCGTATTGCGTATTGCGGTTCGCGGCAATTGTCGCAACGTGAGTCCAGGCAAAACCGTTCACCCCGGGTGGATTGCTTCGCTCCACGACATATTGAGTCACTCGCGAAACACCCTGAATGTCGTATCCACTTCGTATCCAGCGGACATTGACAACACCTCCTTGGTCTGCGGGGATGTCTCTTACGAATGAGATCCTCGGATGAATGGGAGGAGAGGAGGAAAGAAACAGAT
>CAZJYO010000017.1:0-18118 GCA_964550275.1 uncultured Chitinophagales bacterium | reverse complement strand
AAGGTCGTTTTGGAACCAGACATTTCCCTTGAGGGCTCCCGTTGATGTTCCGGTTCTTGCCACTACCGTTGCCTGGCCCCGGTATGTTCCTTCGACCCGGATATCAATACTCTTTCCCAGGATGACGCCATTAGGCGCCAGCGCGGCAATCGATGCATAGGTTGTGTCCCTTGTTGCACCCGTGTTCCATGGGATTCTAACCCTCACTGACCCGGTTGAGTTGAATGTCAGGCCAACATCGGAACCGCCGTTAAAGAACGCGCCGCCTGATGACGCGCGTGACTCAAGTTCATTCAGTCGAACTGGCGGTCTTGTCACCGTCACTCCCCACTGAAAGCCGGCATTGAAGATCGTACTTGCGTTCCCAACGGGTCCTCCGGTGATGACAGGGCTAGTTCCTCCCGTGACTTTGTCATGGAAGTACGGTGTCCCGCTGAAATTCCAGCGGAGGTTTGTATGCGCCGGTCCGTAGATTGAGTCCCCTGTGATCTTCCACATGTTCCCACCGGAAGTCGTATTGCTTGTCGGAGACATATAGATATTACGTTCTGATTCCGAAAAGTATCCGTACTTTGAGAAGGGGGTACGGCGAAAGATGGCTGTTACCGTGTCCCGGATAAGTGACTTCTCGGAGATGTTATCATAGAGCCGGATTTGTGCCGCCACGGTGAGGCGCCTGTCCCCTCGTGTGTTGATGCTATCAATTCTGAGGGTGTACCAGCCGCCCCCGAATGAATCCGTCCTTGCGGTCTTGTATGTATGGTCCGCAAGAAGCAGTTGGGTGCCGATGTTGGCGCCTGCGAGAGCTATGTTGTGCGCCATCGTGCGGCCGTAGTATTCCGAGAATGAATCCGCAGAATCTGTGCTTGTCTTTCCTACTCTCAACAGGATCGTTGTAACGATCAAGCTCAATCCTGCTATAAAAATGACGCTCGCTTTTCCCATGTGATCACCTCAATATGAGTAATTTCATTCGAGTCCGTTTCCTATCCGTGCCGCTTGATGTTTCTTGAAGCAAGCCGGGTCTGCCGCCAAAAAGCGACGGCGTTGACCATTCTGTCTGTTCCCATAACCTGGTCAGCAACTTCGTAAGGGCTTTCGACCTTCAAGGTGGTTTCAATGATCCAGATGCTCGCCAGCTTGTTCGCAGGGACGGGATACGTCGAGCTCACAAGTTGGCCGTTGACGTCACGAAAGAGCATATTGAATTCCGTGATTCCCAATCCCGGGGCTGAAACGAAATTTCCTCCGGAAACTCTACGGTACAGCGCGCGGACTCGCGGGTTGGGCATTCGATTCCGTTGAGGACCGACGTACCATTCAACCGTGTCAACCGTGCCATCGTTGTTCATATCCGCAAGGAACCGCAGTCTGCTTGTATCCGCGAGAAGAATGCTCATCTTCGGATCAACAACATTGTAACCGATTTTGCGAAAATCATACTCAATCGTGCCAACAACGTCGACGAGTGTTTCCTGGACATTCAAATCCGCCCCTGACGCATCAGCGGCTGCTGTGACGCTTTCGCTGAGATTTAATCCGATCAGAATGACAAAAGCCGCCAGCAAGGCGGAACCGATAAGATCAAGAATGACAGTCATGTTCGTTCTCCACAGTCCATTGTTGTGAAACGACTAATTCCAGTAACTCATAACGGCTGGAAACACCATCGTTCTTGAAAGTGAATCCTGCAATTGTTGCTTCGCATTTCCGATTTTCGGATACGGCGTGGACACGGTGACAACCATTTTCTTGTGCCAGGTTCTCAGCGTTGAAGTGCTGTTCAGGTTTGCGATATTGACATAGGTGACTTTGACACGCACAAAGTACTTGCTGCGAATTCCGGGAACTATGAACTCGTAGTCGGACCCGGTGGTTCTTGCCGTGTCATGCGGATGATTGCTCTTGTACACAAGAAACAGATCGTGGAAATCGTCGAAGTCATTAAAATCAATTGTGCCCGGCTTGCTGGCCCGGAACGACTCGCCCGTGGAATGGCCAAGACTTGCAGGCGCAGTGAGTTTGCTTAAAGATGTATCAACCTGGGGGGAAGCTGTATCGCCAATGGATGCGTCGAACATTGTTCCCATGGCTTCCTCGACAATGGATGTTGCGAGAGACACTGCCGTGACGCCAAACTCACTATTGTTCTGGGTTTGGTTTGCCTGAATAATAGTGCTGTTGGTTCTGAGGGACAGGAGACCCAATAAGGTCATTGCGCAAACCACTATGAGCATTTGTCCGAGATTCATGTAGTCCTCCTGCCAACCCCGTGTCGATTAGTAGAATCCTGCCATTCCATGAGGACTCAATTTACTCTTTTTCTTCACTTTGTCAAGTGAGCAAATAGGCAATAGTGCCGCCCAGCACGCTTTTGCTATTCCTGCTGAAAAACATGCCGTTTTTGGCGTAATGTGGAGTGCAGGGTAACACTCGAAAGAGGTCCCCAAGGGCCTGCGAGGATTTTCTCTCTTGCAAGTAGACGCCGGCTGGAGCCCAACGGATGTTCCCTGTCGTGGGGGAAAGAAAGAGAGTGGTGCGGTAATCGTGCGAACTTGACGCAGAGAATGCGATGAACATTGGTCTTAATGCGATGACGAGCCCGGTCTCGACCGGCAATTTGAAAAGAATACGGACCCAAAGAAATGCAACCGAAACCGCGATGGTACACCCAAGGGCTTGCAACGTAGCAGCTCTCCATTGCGCGATGCATCAGAACGCATTGCGCGAAACACCCATTTCCTGATTGAATATGCATGAGTTGTTCACCTGACGCTATGCTTCGTTTTGTCAGCTGTTTTGCTTATCTTTTTGACACAATAGCTCGATGAATCAGCCCTTGGGATACCGGCCGTGGTAGGCGCATTAGTGATCGTGATTCCTCTCATGTATGCAGTTGCAGTTGCCCTGTACGGATTTTCCTTCTTCGGAAATGCCCCATTTGTAGAGCGCACAAAACCATGGGTCCTCCTCGCGGTGCTGTTCGCACATCTCCTGTACCTTCTTTTGCGGACGATAGAATTTGACCATCCGCCAGTAACGACGATCTTTGAGATCATGAGCATACTGGCGATGTGCCTCACGATTGGGTACGCCTACATTGAGTTCAGAACGAAGGCCAGGAACACCGGTTTCTTCATTCTCCTCCTTGCCCTCATCTTCCAAACTGTCTCTTCGTTGTTTATCAAGGATCTTGCAGAGGTTCCGCAGATTCTTCGGAGTAGGCTCCTCGGCTTTCACGTTTCGACCGCACTGTTGGGGTACGCTGCGTTTTCCCTCTCTGCGGTGTATGGACTGCTCTATCTCATGCTGTACCACGAGATCAAATCCACACGCTTCGGCTTGATTTACAAACGGCTCCCCAATCTCGAAACGCTGGAGAAGATGAGCACCAAAGCAGAGACATTCGGCTTTCTCATGCTCAGTATTGCCATTGCGGTCGGGTTTCTCTGGCTGCCACGCGCATTTGAGAATTTTTCTTATTGGGATCCAAAACTTATCGGGACCATGATTATCTGGTGCTTGTATGCGATTGGCCTTGTGGCAAAAAAAAGACTTGGATGGCAAGGAAGGAAGAGCATGATTGTTTCCATTGTTGGTTTTGGCTTTGTCTTCCTTTCGATGACCGTCGTCAACATGTACATGAGCAGCTTTCATTCGTTTCATTAACAGTATGAACCTTCTGTCCGTAGGTATTAGCCACCACACTGCTCCTCTTGAAGTCCGCGAGAGGATGTGGATGTCCGATGAAGAAACCAAGGCGATTCTCACCGGCCTCAAAGACCGTTTTTTTGATGAATGCATGGTGGTCTCTACATGCCATCGGACTGAAGTGTACGGAATGACTCCTGCGGTGACGCATGATGATGCCGGGTTGCGGCATTTCCTCATCGAGTTCAAGAAGGCAAGTGATGTTGTGCGACCGGACCATTTTGCCGGGAGTATTTCAGGCGGCGCAATCAACCATCTGTTCAAAGTCGCCGCAGGAATAGACTCGATGGTTCTTGGTGACGTCCAGATTCTCGGCCAAATCAAGGAAGCTTTTCAAACATCGCAGGAGATGCACCTTCTTGGTTCAGTCATGAACCGCCTAATGCAATCAACACTTCATGTCGGGAAGAGGGTGAGGACGGAAACCTCGATTTGTGAGGGCGCGGTATCCGTCAGCTATGCCGCGGTGGAGCTTGCGACCAAGATATTCGACAATCTCTCAAAGAAGTGTGCTCTGATGATTGGAGCGGGCGAAACGGGGGAATTGACGGTCAAGCATCTTCTTGGAAAAGGCATAGGCGATTTGAGAATTGCCAATCGGACCCGCGAGCGTGCCGAGGAGCTGGTGAGGCGCGTGAAGGGGGGAACCGTTGTGGAATATGAGCATCTCACCGATGCACTTCGAGCCGCAGATATTGTCATCACTTCTGTGAACAGTCCGTCATACATCGTCGGACCGGAAGATGTACAGAAGGTGATGAAACAACGTTCGCACAATCCACTTTTTATTATCGATATCGGGGTTCCCAGAAACGTCAACCCCGCGTCGAAGACCATAGATAATGTGTTCCTGTACGACATTGATTCGTTGGGCGCGATCGTAGATGCGAACCTCGAAATGCGGAAAGCGCAGGTACCCAAGGTTACTCGCATTGTTCGGGAAGAAATGGTGGAATTCTTTCATTGGTATAACTCTCTTCAAGTCGGTCCGACCATTCACCATCTGCGTGATACGTTGGAGAGCATTCGTCAACAGGAGGTGGAGGAAAACATTCACCGGTTTGCACAGCATGACCGGGAGTTGGTGGACATGCTGACGAAACGTATCATCAACAAGATCCTTCATCATCCGGTGACAACACTGAAACACGGGGCGGAGAACGGTAGCCGCGGTGCCGAGACCTTGATGAGAATCAAAGCCCTGCGTGAGTTGTTTGGCATCGCACCCAACGACCGATCTTCCCATGACCAATAGCACATTGCGCATTGGAACGCGGGGAAGCAAACTAGCGATTTGGCAGGCGCGCTGGGTGCAGACAGAGCTTAAGAGTTTTTTCAGCGATCTCGATGTCCAAATCATTACGATCAAAACCAAGGGCGACAAGGTTCTTGATTCACCCCTGTCCCGAATCGGTGGGAAGGGGCTGTTCACAAAGGAAATAGAAGATGCGCTGATGGACGGCAGTATCGACCTCGCAGTCCACAGTTTGAAAGACCTTCCAACCGCACTTCCCCCCGGACTTGTGATCGGTGCTGTCACTGAGCGGGAGGATGTGCGCGATGTGTTCATCCCTCACCCGGACAATCCGGTGAAACGCCTTCTGGATCAGCCCAAGGGAGCAAAAATCGCGACGGGAAGTCTCAGGCGCGCTTCGCAGGTACTCAATTGTCGCCCCGACGTTCAGATTGTTGATGTGCGGGGCAACCTTGACACGCGTTGGAAAAAACTGAGTGAGTCCGGTTGGTCCGGGATGTTGCTCGCGTATGCAGGTGTGGCGCGTTTGGGTTGGAAAGACAAGATCGGTGAAACACTCTCTCCTGATATTGTCCTGCCGGCTGTCGGTCAGGGAGCGCTTGGAATCGAGGTACGCGAAGTTGACAACGCGACGAAGAATCGTGTTGCGCCCCTGCATCATGAGCGAACCGCAGTTGCCGTACGTGCAGAGCGGGCTCTTCTTCAAGAGCTTGAGGGTGGCTGCCAGGTGCCGATTGGAGCCTACGCACGAATCGGAGAGAGTCGCGAGGGAGAAAAAGACATACTCACATTGGATGCAATGGTGGGGGAAATAGATGGTACCACGGTAGTTCGGGGTACACGATCGGGGCCGGCAGAGTCCGCTGAGCGGATGGGCAAAGACCTCGCCCGTGACCTTCTCGCGCGGGGAGGTGATGCGATTCTGCGCAGGGTGAGAGCCGGAGTACGCACATCAACATCCGCGACGAACGAGTGAGTCTTCGGGGGAAGGTTGTTGTTGTGACGAGGCCACGCGAACAGGCCGCCGCAATGATCAACGACATCGAAGAAAGAGGCGCGAGGGCCATACTGTTCCCGACAATCAGTATTCTCGACCCTGATTCGTGGAGCCCGTGCGACAATGCGATCGGACGGTTGAATTCATACGATGCAATGCTGTTTACAAGCGCCAATGGCGTTAGAGGATTCTTAGGGCGTTGCGGCACGCTCTCTGTTCAATCAGACCTCCTGCAGTGCAAGGAGTTCTATGCTGTCGGGAGAAAAACCGGTGCGGAAATCGAAGCAAGAGGGCTGAAGGTAACGCATTCACCTGAGGACTATTCCGCCTCATCATTGGGAAAAGTTCTCGCCAATGTGAACATGGTTGGAAAACGAATCCTCTTTCCTTGCGGCAACATTGCTCTCCGGGACCTTCCCGAACAGCTTGTTTCCATGGGCGCCAGCGTGGATCCCATTGAAGTGTACAAGACGAGTCCCGCAAGCAACAACGATGTGGTTTCAATTGCGAAGGAACTCTCTGCCGGGCGGATTGATGCGGTCACGTTAACGAGCCCGTCGGCCGCCCTACATCTTATCGAGTTGATGGGAGCGGAGAACCTCCGGAAATCCGTTGTGCTTGCGGTTATCGGACCAACAACTGCCGCTGCGTTGCACGATATGGGGCTTGATCCGCAAATCATTGCCCCGGTGTCGACAACACGCGGATTAATAGATGCTCTCGAACGCTACTTTTCCACGGGATGATATGAAGAATGATCTCTTTCTGAGGGCGTGCAAACGGCAACATGTTGAGCGAACGCCCGTTTGGATGATGCGGCAAGCGGGGAGGTACTTGCCCGAATACCGTGCCATTCGAGCGAAGACGGATTTCCTCACAATGTGCAAAACACCGGAGCTGGCGGCAGAAGTCACCCTCCAGCCCGTCGATATCCTTGGCGTGGACGCCGCTATTATCTTCAGTGATATTCTCGTTATCCCGGAGGCAATGGGCTTGCCCCTGGAGATGACGGATGGGCGGGGCCCTGTTTTCAAGACACAGGTGCGAAGCAGACATGATGTTGAAAGGCTGAGGATCTCAGATCCGGATACGCATCTTCGCTTTGTTATGGACGCGATTGCGACAACGAAACGTTCGCTCGGTGGAAAGGTTCCGCTGATAGGATTCTCGGGGTCTCCCTGGACACTGGCCGCGTACATGATTGAGGGTTCGGGAAGCGCCGATTTCCGCCACGCAAAGCAGATGATGTTCGACGAACCGGAGACTATGAAAGAACTGCTGGACAAGCTGGCTCGTTGCGTGCGGTTATACCTGGAAGCCCAACTTGCCGCCGGCGCGGATGCTGTCCAGATTTTTGATACATGGGGAGGTATTCTGACGCCCGATCACTACAGGATGTTCTCACTTGATTTTATCCACAAGAGTATGCCGACAGCTCATCGAAACGGCGCGCCGGTGATTATCTTTTCAAAAGGAGCGAATCATGCGTTGACGGAAATTGCAGACGTGGGAGCAGATGTCGTTGGCCTCGACTGGACTGTGGATATTGCCGAAGCGCGATCTCTTGTCGGAGACCGTGTGGCACTTCAGGGAAATCTTGACCCCGCGGTCCTGTTTGCTTCACACGCAAAGATCAGGGAGGGAGCAATAACCGTTCTGAAGAAATTTGGCCACGGGCCCGGCCATATTTTTAACCTCGGTCACGGTATTTCAAAGGACGTTCCGGTGGAGAGCGCGAAGGCACTCATTCGATGTGTCCAGCAGGAAAGTGGAGTGTATCACACGTAATGGACATCGCAAGCTCGATGGAGTCAACCTCATTAGCTCAACGGGCACAGCGTTTCTTCGAGGGGTTGCAAGGCGAACTCTGCGCATCGCTTGAAATGTTGGACGGCGCTGGAAGATTCGGACGGGACCCTTGGTCAAGGCCGGGAGGAGGAGGTGGAGTGACGCGGGTTTTGGAAGGTGGCAAAGTTTTTGAAAAGGGAGCTGTGAATGTATCCGCGGTGCATGGTCTGTTGCCCGAAGCGGTGGCTGGAACCATGGGAGTTCGGCCCTCGCAGTTTTCGGCATCAGGAATTTCGCTCGTCATCCACCCTTCCAGTCCGATGATTCCCGCAGTGCATGCCAACTTTCGCTATTTTGAAAAAGATGACGGCGATGCATGGTTCGGAGGAGGAATTGATCTCACACCAAACTACCTGTTTGAGGAGGATGCTGTTCACTTCCACACGGTACTCAAACAGACTTGCGATCGCCACGACCGGGATTGTTATCCAAGATTCAAGAAATGGTGTGATGAGTATTTCATTATCAAGCACAGGCAGGAACGAAGGGGAATAGGCGGCATTTTCTTCGATTATCTCCGTCAAGACACAGAGAAGTGCTTTGCTTTTGTCCAATCCCTGGGGTACGCGTTTCTCGAAGCGTATGCACCCATCGTGAAAAAGAGGCTTGCAGAACCATTCGGCGAGGAGGAACGGCGTTGGCAATTGTGTCGCCGTGGACGTTATGTGGAATTCAATCTGGTGTATGACAGGGGAACACACTTTGGGCTCGAAACCGGAGGTCGTGCAGAATCCGTCCTGATGTCGCTCCCTCCCATTGTCAGTTGGCCGTATAACCTTCAGCCGAAACCGGGATCGCGCGAAGAACGACTTATCGAGGTACTGATGCAACCGAGAGAGTGGTGTCGTTAGTGCTCAGGCGCAATGAAGGGAAGCGCTTTGAACAGTAACAGGCGCGTCGGTATCGTGTTGTTTCAACTTGGAGGACCGGATTCCCTGGCCAGCGTCCAGCCGTTCCTGTACAATCTCTTTTGCGATCCCGACATCATTGATTTGCCGTTCGCATTCTTGTTCAGGAAGCCCCTTGCGCGGTTTATTTCCCGCAAAAGAGGTCCGAAAGTGGAAAAACTGTACAAGCGCATCGGGGGCAAGTCACCGATTCTCAAACTCACCCGCCGGCAGGCAAGGGCACTTGAGCATCTGGTTGGAAAAGAGTGCAATGCGCGTACATACGTGTGCATGCGGTACTGGCATCCCATGACCGATGAAGTCATTGAAGCAATCCGCGCTGACGGGATATCGGAGATCGTGTTGCTGCCGCTCTACCCGCATTTCTCAAAGACGACGACCGGATCCAGTGTTAATGAGTGGAACCGAGCGTGCCGGAACGCGTCCTTTTCCCCCGTCTCCCAATTTCTGGTTCCAGAGTATTGTGACCACCCGTTGTACATTCGTGCCATCGTACGGAATATCACGATTGCTCTCAAACGCGTCCCGCCGCATGATCGTGCGAAAGTGCATCTTGTCTTTAGTGCGCACGGAACTCCGTTGAAGTTGGTGAATTCCGGAGACCCGTATCAATCGCAGATAATCCGGACATATCAAGCGGTGATCGAAGAGGGAAAGTTCGGTGTGCCCCACTATTTGTGCTACCAAAGCAAGGTCGGACCGGAGAAATGGCTCGAACCTTCCCTTAATGCAACAATTGAAGAACTGGCGCATCGTCGTGTTACCCATGTTATCGTTGTTCCGATTGCATTTGTATCTGACCATAGCGAAACGCTGTGGGAAATCAACCTTGAGGCAAAAGAGGAAGCCAAGCGATTGGGTATTGGCTACTTTGATATGAGCCCCGCGTTAAATACGAATCCGCTGTTTATCCAGGCACTGGCTGAAATCGTGATGAAACAGGTCTCTCCGTGAAAGCAAAGAGCGTTGTGGTGGTTGGCGGGGGAATTTCCGGGCTGACGGTCGCGTGGTTGCTTCAGCGATCCGGGTTGAACGTCACGGTGTTGGAGCGGGAGCAGTATGCGGGTGGAACAATTCGGACGTTCCTTGAGGATGATTGGCTGATAGAATCGGGTCCGAATACTGCTCTTGAAACAACGCCTCTCTTTGCACGGATGTTTCGCGACCTCGGTATTCTTCCTGATCTGCGTTATGCCGATCCGCGCGCCGGAAGACGGTACATTCTGCGTCAGGGAAAGTTGCACGCGATGCCGACGTCAGTGACGACCTTTCTCACAAGTTCCCTGTGGACTGCGGCGGGAAAACTCCGTCTGCTGAAAGAGCCGTTCATAGGCCGGTCCGGCCGCGCAGAGACTCTCGCGGAGTTTGTCGAGCGAAGACTCGGCAAAGAGTTCCTCCACTATGCGATTGATCCGTTTGTGGGTGGTGTGTATGCGGGCTCACCGGAAACACTCGACGTGAGACTTGCATTTCCGAAAATCTACGCTCTCGAAGAACGCTACGGGAGTCTCGTGAGAGGAATGATCATGGGACGCAAGGAGAGAAAGCGAAGGGCGGAAACAGCAAAAAACCGCGCGCGGATGTTTTCATTTGTACGGGGGATGCAGACGTTCCCCGATGCGATAGCGAAGGAGCTGGGCAGCAGAGTCCGTTACAACTGCAATGTTCTCTCTTTGCACCAAGAAGTGTCTGCCAAGGGTGGAGGGTTTTCCATATCCTGCCGGCACAATGAGAAGGAGATAGAACTCTCTGCGGATGGAGTAATCCTCGCCGCTCCTGCCCACGTCGTGCGTGGATTCGTCCGTCAATACTCGGAGAAACTTGCGGCACTTCTTGAAGGAATCCATTACCCGCCGGTGGCGGAGGTATTCCTCGGTTTTCGTGAAGACCAAATCCATCGCCCGCTCGACGGATTCGGATACCTCATACCCTCCAAAGAGAAAAGAAAAATTCTCGGGACACTCTGGTCATCCGCGATTTTCAGCGGGCGTGCGCCTCAAGGTCATTGTGCGTTGACGACCTTTGTGGGAGGGACGCGAAACCCCGAGTTGGTTTGCTTATCGGATGACGAAATCACCGGGCTTGTGGTTTCAGAGTTGAAGAGTATCATGAGTGTCAGCGGAGTTCCGGTGTTTGCGAAAGTAATCCGATGGGAGAAGGCCATTCCGCAATATGGCATGGGGCATGGAAACGTGATCGAAGCGATAGCAGAATATGAAGCGGACAATCGCGGGGTGTATTTCTGCGGTAATTACCGGGGCGGAATCTCCGTGGGTGATTGTGTCGCGAATGCAGAAACACTGGCCACCCGGGTTATTGCTGACATGAACTCCACACAGGTACTCACTGACACAACGCAGGAGCTGAACACGTGAACACAACTGCAACGATCGTTGCCCCTTTCCCCGTTTCGCGGTTGAGGAGAATGAGAATGACCGGGCCCTTGCGCTCCATGGTTCGGGAACATGAACTCTCCAAGACGGATTTCATATATCCTCTCTTTGTCGTTCCCGGAACAAACATCAAGAAGGAGGTTTCTTCCATGCCGGGAGTGTTTCAAATGTCTGTAGACCAGATCGTGCGGGAGTGTGTTGAAGTGAAATCGCTGGGAATTCCCGCTGTGATTTTCTTCGGAATCCCTGCGGTAAAGGACGAAGCGGGTTCGGGAGCCTATGATCATGACGGCGTTGTTCAGCAGGCCGTGAGAAGAGTAAAGAGTGAGGTGCCGGAGCTTGTTCTGATTACCGATGTCTGTTTGTGCGAATATACGTCACACGGACATTGCGGCATTGTGCGCGGCGATGAAATTGTGAATGATGCATCCGTGGAACTGCTTGCTCGTGAGGCGCTTTCACACGCGCAAGCGGGAGCGGATATGGTGGCTCCGTCGGATATGTTTGACGGTCGTGTGAAAGCCATCCGGTCAGCTCTGGACGGTGGCGGTTTTCATAATGTTCCGATCATGTCGTATTCAGCAAAATATGCATCAGGGTTCTACGGACCGTTCCGGGAAGCGGCAGAGAGCACGCCGCATTTCGGTGATCGACGGTCGCACCAGATGGATCCTGCCAATGTGGAGGAAGCTTTGCGGGAAGTTGCCCAGGATATCGCTGAAGGCGCCGACGTGGTGATGGTCAAACCGGCGACGCCCTACCTTGATGTTCTGTGGCGTGTGAAGGAAAGATTTGGCATGCCCACGGCGGCGTACAACGTCAGCGGTGAATACGCAATGGTCAAGGCCGCTGGTCGCCTCGGTTGGATCGACGAACAACGTGTGATGATGGAGATGCTCACCGGGATCAAACGCGCTGGCGCGGATATGATCCTGACGTACTTTGCCAAAGAAGCATCGAAGGTGTTGGATCAGCATCGTTAACCCGGACAATGAAATACTGAAGCACAAGCAATGAATACGTCAAGATCTGACAACCTTTTTATATCTGCCAAGCACCGAATTCCCGGTGGTGTCAACTCGCCTGTGCGCGCGTTCAAATCGGTAGGCCGCAACCCCATTTTCATTCAGAGAGCGCTTGGCTCAAAGATATGGGACGTGGACGGGAACGAATATATCGACTATGTCGGGTCCTGGGGACCGATGATTCTCGGTCACGCCCATCCGCCGGTAATTGAGGCGGTTCGCCATGCGGCGGAGTCAGGAACCAGCTTTGGCGCGCCGACGGAGCTTGAAGTGAAGATGGCGGATTTGATCTGCTCCATCGTGCCGTCGATGGAAATGGTACGGATGGTGAACTCCGGTACCGAGGCAACCATGAGTGCTATCAGACTCGCCCGGGCGTATACGAAGCGTGAGAAGATCGTCAAGTTCGAAGGGTGCTACCACGGTCATGCCGATCCATTCCTGATCAAGGCAGGCTCAGGGGCGTTAACGCTTGGGGTTCCGGACAGCCCCGGTGTTCCGCAGGCGATTGCCTCGGGCACGCTGACCGCCCGATTCAACGACCTTGACTCTGTTCGGCGGCTGATGCAAGCAAACGCAGATCAAGTGGCGGCAGTGATTGTTGAACCAGTTGTGGGAAACATGGGCTGTATCCCGCCGCATGCCGGCTTCCTTGAAGGTCTTCGTAAACTCTGCACCGAATCTGGCGCTCTGCTGGTCTTCGATGAGGTCATGACCGGGTTCCGCGTGGCACTTGGAGGCGCTCAACAGCTGTATGGCATTGCACCCGACCTGACGACACTCGGCAAGATCATTGGCGGCGGGCTTCCTGTCGGCGCGTATGGTGGAAAACGGGAGATCATGGAACTTGTGGCTCCCAGCGGTCCGATGTACCAAGCCGGGACACTCTCAGGAAATCCGTTGGCAATGACCGCAGGCTGGGAGACGCTGAAAGCGCTCGCAAACGCCAAGGAGTTCTACCGTGGGCTTGAGCAACGTTCCAAAGAACTGGAAACGGGTCTGAGTGAAGGTATTCGAAAGCAGGGGATACATGCAACGGTGAATCGCGTGGGATCGATGTTCACGATTTTTTTTACGGACGGCCCCGTAATCGATTTTACTTCCGCAACACAATCGGATACAAAGAGGTTTGGCCAATATTTTCGGAAGATGCTCTCGCTTGGAATCTATCTGCCCCCTTCCCAATTCGAATCCGGGTTCATTTCTGCGGCGCATTCAGCGGCGGATATTGAAAGGACACTGGACGCACACCGGGAAGCGCTTGGTGCGATCGGCCTATGACGCTCTGAGGGCAGTGAGAATGTCCAGCCGGGAAGCGCGCGCTGCCGGGAGGAACCCCCCGATTATTCCCATGGCGAGGGAGAAAAAGAGGGAAGAGACTGCGATCTCCGGAGACAAACTGAAACTGAAGGCAAGCTCGACAAATGTTCCGAAGTTCATCGTTGAGAGAGTGAAGAATTGAAGTCCGGAGGCAATCACAAGTCCGATGACGCCTCCAATGGTTGAGAGAAGGATGGATTCAATGAGGAAAGCGAACATGATACTGCTTCGTTGAAAACCAAGCGCGCGCAACGTTCCGATCTCCACTGTCCGGTTTGCAACGGCGGCATACATGGTAATCATCGCGCCGATAACTGCGCCCGCGCTAAAGCCGATGGTGATCACCAATCCGAGAATACGGATGAAGATTGCCATGAATTTTGACTGTCGTTCATAGTACTCCTGCTCGCGTTCAATCTTCAGCGTTTGCAACCGGTTGTCCGACTCGATCACTGCTTTAAAATCCTCAAAGTCTTTGTTGTCGCGCAGACGCATGGTGACGGAAGAGTAGGCGCCCAGCCGGTTGAGGGAGCCCAGGAGAAGCTCAACGTCGCCCCAGATTTCAGATTCAAACCCGGTTCCGTCCGCCTCAAACACGCCGACAATGGTCCAGGTATCACCGCTGATTTTTATCGTCTGTCCGAGTTGCGCGCCCTGAAATCTCTTTTCGATATTCGTTCCGACGATCACTTCGTGGGAGCCCTCCGTGAACATCCGGCCCCGGGTAACGTTCACCACGGGTCGCATGACAGCCGCCTCGGCGGAAACGCCGCGCACGCTGATATTGCCCATATCATTGGTGGTGAACTTGGACATGTTGATGATGGTAACGACTTCCTTTGTTGCAATCGGCCTGCCCGTGGCGGCATCCCTGGCAATGTGCGGAAGTGCAAGAAGCGTATTGGCGAGATCCCGGTCAACACCGCTTGTCAGCTCATTGTCCGATCCTTTACGAAGCGCCAGAACATTCTCGGTGTATCCTGTAGCCCGAAGAGTTTTTTCCACGCCATAGGCAAGCATCAGCACTGCGGCAAACACAAACACCACCAACGCTATGCCGAGGATGGTGAGAGCTACGGTGAGTTTGCGCGTAAACAGACTGCGGATCGTATATGTCAATGGAATTGCCATGGAAACCTTTCGTGAGCTGGTGGTACTATCCTACCTGGCGCAAGCCGTCGACAATTTTCATGGAGGTTGCGCGCCACACAGGAAACAGAGCCGCCACCACCCCGACGATAATGGCCGTCAAGCTTGCAAGGACAACGGTTGTCGGGGTGACATTGAATATCGGGAACATGCCGGAGGGAATATTCGCGGCAATGCCTCCAACCATCGGGAAGATGAGAAACAACCCCAGCGCACCGCCAAGCATGGAAATCGTTAGTGATTCGCCGGCGATCAATGCGACCAGATGTCCGCGGGTGAATCCGATCGTCTTGAGCACTGCATATTCGCGGATCCGTTCACGGGCCGTCATCACCATCGTGTTTGCCAATACCAAAAGAATGATGCCGACGATGACGAACGAAATGAAATTCATCGCGGTCATGATCGCTCCGGACATGGAAACAAAGCTCTGCTGGAATGCCGCTTCCGTCTCGGATTTTGTTTCGGCGCGTGAATTCTTGAACAAGGCATCTATCGCGGAAGAGATCGTTGCCGCGTTGGACGGGTCGCTTATGGTAACGATGTACCAGCCGATTTGGCCGGCCCTGCTGGGCGAATCCTGGCGCATGCGTTCATCCAGATACTGCCAGTGAAACAGCATCTGCGTCGCATCGGTTTTCTCGTCACGCGGCTTGTAAATCGCCCGCACAACAAACTCCCACGAGCCCGGGTAGATGTCGCCTTCAATGGGCATGACGTCCCCGATGTTCAGGTTGAACTGCTTTGCGATCTTCTCCCCGAGGATGCAGGCATTGCGTTCCCTCTTGAATGCTTCGAGCTGATCTTTCTCCACGATAAATTCTGGATACGCGTCGAGATACGTTTCCGGCTCCACTGCCATGCGCGCAAAGAAATTACTTTGATCGATGTACACGCCCTGAAACCAGTTCGCAAACGTTACGCCGGAAACGCCCGGTATGCGGAGAATTTGCTCCTTGTAAGAATAGGGAAGCGTAAAGATAAAAGACACGGCGTGGCGCGTGATAAGCCGGTTGTTTGCCGATGCCTCCACTCCCGCGTGCCAGGCGTCGACGACCGTTCTCAACACTCCGAAGAACATGATCGCGATGGCGATGCCCAGCACCGTCAACACGTTGCGCAGTTTATGCCGCAGAACATTTTTGAATATGAGCTTGATGATCTTCATGGTTGATGGCTTTCGTTAGCTTGTCAGCTCGCCCTTTTCGAGATGCATCACCTTGCTTGCCTTTTCCGCTGCGCGGGGATCGTGCGTCACCATCACGATGGTCTTCTTGAACTCCTTGTTCAGCCGGTCAAGCAGCACCATGATTTCCGCGGCAGAGTTTTTGTCGAGGTCGCCCGTGGGTTCATCGGCAACAATGATTTTTGGATCCGTCACCACGGCACGCGCAATGGCAACTCTCTGTTCTTGCCCGCCTGAAAGCTGGCGCGGGTAATGTCCCATGCGCTCCGCAAGTCCGACCACCTTGAGCGCCGTTTCCACGTGCGTCCTCTTTTCGCTCTTGCTCAGTTTGGTCAGCAGAAGGGGAAGCTCCACGTTTTCATATGCCGTAAGGACCGGCAGCAAATTGTAAAACTGGAACACAAACCCGACATTGTGCGAGCGCCACAGCGAAAGACCGGATTCACTGAGCGACGTGATATCAATGCCTTCAACATGAACCTGGCCTGAGGTTGGCTTGTCGATCCCGGCAATAAGATTGAGGAGCGTGGTTTTGCCCGAACCGGAAGGCCCCATCAATGCAAGGAATTGCCCCTCCGGTATCGACAAGGAAATGTTCGTCAGAACGGGAATGGATTGCGTATCCCTCCGGTATGACTTGGAAACGTTCTTGACTTCAATCAGCGACATTGAATCTCCACTATGATGGCAGTTTCACTTTGGTGCCCGAAACCAGATCCGGGTCCGGGTTGACAACGACTTTATCACCGTTCTGTAACCCCTCCCTGATCTCCACGCGGTTGCCAACGCGCTCTCCAATGGCGATGGTGATCAGTTCCACCTCTTCTCCTCTCAGCACAAAGACGAATCGCTTTCCATCCCGCGTGATCATGGCATTGGAAGGAATGGTCAGCGCGGGCGGCGCGTTTTGCGCGGCCTCGTCGAGCTCCTTCGAAAGGAACGTCACCTTGGCGCTCATTTCAGGGAGTACCCGCTCATCGCGGTTTTTGAATTTCACCTTGGTCAACACAGTGGCTTTTGCACGATCAGCAGTCGGCACAATTTTATTTACGGTACCCGGGTATCGTTTATCGGGATACGCATCAAGAATAATTTCGCAGGGCTGGTTGACTTGCACGCGCATGATGTTGGATTCGGAAACATCCGCTTCAACTTCGAGGGAGGACATGTCGGCCATGGTTACGACGGCGCCGCGCGAACTGGAGGATGAAGCAAACGGAGCGACAACTTCGCCAACATCGGCATCCTTGGTCAACACTGTTCCGTCAAACGGAGCGCGGATACGCGTATTTTCCACGGCCACCTCGGCGGATCGAACGGCGGCTTCTGCAGACTTGATCGCCGCGCCCACGCGCAGGTATCGTGCCTCGGCCGCGTCGAATTCGGCTTTGGAGGCAAGCCCCGACCCTAACAATGTTTTCAGCCGGTCACGCGAGCGTTCGGCGTCCACGAGATCGGCTTTTGCAAGCTCAACATCCGCTTTGCTTCGTTCCAGCGCGGCAATAACGTCGGCGTCTTCAAGCCGCGCGATGATCTGGCCCTGTTTGACGCGATCGCCTTCCTCAACTCCCAAATACTCCAGCCGTCCGGTTCCCTTCGAGGCAACCGATGCTTTTCGCTGGGCAACAACATAGCCGCTTGCCGTCAGCATGGCATTTGTCTGTGAAGGAAAGGAGAGCGTGGCTGAAGCGAGTTCAACCTCAACCGCGCCCGAAAACGGATTCGCTACATAAAGAAACGCGCCTATCGCAACGACAGGCAACACAAAGAGAACCCACTTCCATTTTTTGGGATTTGATGTTTCGGCGGTTCTTTGAATTCTCAGCGCGCTGAGATCGGCTTTTTCTGTATCGGTCATACCACGGAATTTGACAACGGAATTTTGACGTGAAGCGGGGGATGTATCTACTGCGTGTATCCCTGCAATGCCGGCAACTCGCGGGTCACAATGCTACTTCACCTTCTGCGGCTCCAGGGATTTCTGGTAGGCCCATTGAATAAACGGCAATCGTACTATCACCCTGTCCTCAACCGGTTTACTTTTGATTTTGCTGGCTCCGAAATCAATGCCGCCGCGTTTGCCGTCCGATTTTTCTTCGGGCGCCTTGTAAGCAGGAGAATTGAACATCGGCTCGCGCGCTTCCCGGCTCACCAGCAGTGTTTCACCTTCGGCATTGGTTTTGGATGGGGGAATCGAATACACGGAATACATTCCTGTCCACAACCCGAAGCCCACCCAGAGACAGACACAAATGAGGCCTACTAATGCAATGACGGAAAGGGTTTTCATGGATCATATCCTCCAATGGCTGCACAATGCCGAATG
>CAZJYO010000016.1:313-18231 GCA_964550275.1 uncultured Chitinophagales bacterium | reverse complement strand
GGGACCACGGGTGTCTATACTTTCCAGGTGATCCTGAACGCCTCCGGTGCTATTATGTTTCAGTATCTTGATATGCAGGGAACTGTCAACAGCGGAACAATCGGCATGGAGAACGGAAGCGGAACTGTTGGACTTCAGGTTGTCTTCAACAACACATACGTCCACAACAACCTTGCTGTCCTCTTTTCGAAGGATGTTGCCTGGCTTTCAGAGGATCCCTCAAGCGGCACGATTGCGCCGGGGGACAGTGCGGTGGTAGCGGTTACCATTTCCTCAATCGGCCTGGTTGGCGGACAAACGTACGAGGCCAACCTCGCTATTGAGAGCAACGATCTTGGCAATTCACCTTTGATTGTCCCGGTGACCCTTCATCTCCTCGTCAACGATGCGGAAGACCAAGCCGGGGTCCCGACCTCTTTTGGTCTCGCGCAGAACTACCCCAATCCATTCAATCCGGCAACGCGAATCGAGTTCGCAGTCCCGGAGAATTCCGATGTCCGTATCAGGGTTTTTGATCTTCTGGGAAAAGAAGTGAAAACCCTCTGGTCGGGCAATACCGAAGCAGGATTCCACTCCACCGATTGGGACGGAACGTCCAAGGGAGGGGTCACGGTCTCTTCCGGCATCTATTTATATAGAATGGATGCAACCTCCGCTTCAGGCAGAGTTTTCACCCGCACAATGAAGTTGCTTATGCTCAAGTAGCGTGGAAGCGGCTCCAACTTCCAAGCCCGGTACCCCATTCGGTATCGGGCTTTTTGTTTTTGCCTCTTTGATACCCCCGCTCAAGGAAAATCTCTTTTGAGTGGCAATTACTTATTGACATTACTTGAACGATTTCAGATATTGGGTGGGACTTTTTTACACCTTTCTTGTTCTGGTCACCCAAGGAGATTCCCCGACTGCAGAATGGTTTCATACTTACCATTTTCCAACTGATGGAATATTCTCACACGCTTCAACTCTCATCTCTCACACCAGGAGGTACTATGCACAGAACCAAACTCTACCACTTGTTTCTTTCGGTAGCGTTGCTCTTGCTTGTCTTGCCAGTGGATACATTATCTGCAGAGCAGCAAGACTCGCGGATCTGGAGTCGGATAAGCTTCGTCCCGCCGACTGCAGTTCCTGCTGTCACAGACAACCGTGTTGTCTATAACTCTTCCATCATCTCGTCAGAGAGTATGCCGCCAACCGACTCTCCTGATGTTCCGGTCACGACGGCAACAAATACGACGCAATCAGAGGCGTCGATTTTTGTCAGTCCTCTGAACGACATGGTGGTGTTGAATTCCAACAACTCATCGGATTTTCCGGTCACACAGATTTTTGGCGCAAGCGGATTCTTCTCGACGGACGGCGGGTTAACCTGGGCAGGAAGTGTGAACGGCACGGGCGGCCCCAACAGCGGCGACCCGGCAGTTGTCATCGGCTTGAACGGCAATTTCTACAATAACTACATCGCGGACAACGGTGGAAATGGAACGGCCTATTCAACAAACAACGGCGCAACATGGACACATGTACAAGTGGCCCCAAACCCGGGCTCACTTGCCGACAAGAACCACATGTGGATTGATAACAGTCCTTCGAGCCCGTATGAGGGAAACCTGTACGCCTCATGGACGGACTTCGGCGGACCCACTGACGCCGAGATCATGGTTTCACGCTCTACCGACAACGGTCTCACGTGGTCAGCAAGAGTTGCCATCAGCACGGCAGTATCGGCTGGAAGCCACAATCAAGGCGTGAACATCCAGACCGGGCCGAACGGCGAAGTATATGCCTTCTGGGCGATTTACGATTCATGGCCGTCATTAGAAACGGCAATCGGTTTTGCAAAGTCGACTGATGGCGGAGCAACCTGGTTGCCGGCCGTGAGAGCGATAACCAACATCCGCGGCATTCGGAGTCAAGCCTCAGGCGGAGGTCTTCTCGGCGGAAAAGATATGCGCTGTGCAAGCTTCCCTACCGGCGCAGTGAGCATGCAGAACGGCCACCTCTATGTGACTTGGACAAACATCGGCGTCCCCGGAGTAAACACGGGAACCGAGCGTGATGTGTATGTTTCAAAATCAACCGATGGTGGATCCACTTGGGGCACAGCTGTCAGAGTGAATCAGGATGCTCCGAACAATGCAAAGGACCAGTGGTTCCCGTGGATCGCTTGTGACCCGGTAACGGGTTTCCTCGTCGTTGCGTTCTATGACTCACGTGATCACGCGTCCAACGATATGGCTGATACGTACGTTGCTATCTCCCGCAACGGCGGAGCGGATTGGGAAGATTTCAAGGTCAGTGACGCAGCGTGGAGCGGTGACGGCAGCGGCACCGGGTTCTCGGCAAACTATGCTGGTGATTACATTGGCATTTCTGCTCGCAACGGAAAAGTGTATCCGGTGTGGGCTGACAGAAGATCCGCTGGCGGACGCCTCTCGGTTTGGGTATCGCCGTTTTTGCTCGCAGATCCGGACGATCCGAATGCGCCAACGGGCGTTTCCTCGTATAGCGACTTTACAACTCCGACGAGCATTGACTTGAGCTGGACGAATCCAACAACGCTCGTGAACGGAGATCCCATCGGACCTTTCGTGGTTCGCATTCTCAGGGATGGTTCGCAAATCGCGGAGATTACACCGCCCCAGAATACGTACACAGACAACGGCTCGTCCACAGATGGCGGTGGCTTGACAACGTATCAACAGTACTCTTACGAACTTTTCACCCGTCTTCTTGCCAATGACAGTTTGAGTTCAGGGACGTCCACTGCATGGCATGCCGGTGGCTCACCATTCCCGGGTGCGCCGACAGGCCCAAGCGCCACTGTTGACACGGTTCAAGCATCAATCTCCTGGACAAACCCGACAACCCAGGCGGACGGAACACCGATCCATGATCTCGCAGGAATTGAAATTTGGAGGAATGGATCCCTCATCGATTCTGTGGGACCGACAACAACAAACTACGTCGATACCCCCCCTCCAGGATTTGTGTACTCGTACCAATTGAGGGCATATAATAGTCTGGACCCGAGACGGTACAGCGCCACAACAGCGGGAGTCGGCGGATATGTTGGGCAGGTTCCGGGCGTCCTCGTTTGGCAACCTACGGATGCAATAAGCCCAAGTGGTGACTCCATTTCGGCATCGCTCACGCGCCTTGGGGTTAGCAACTACTTGACCAACGACTTGTTTGCATTCGGTTCCAGCCTGAGCCAGTACGACGCAATTTTTGTTGTTCTTGGAATTTATAGCGACAACCATGTCATCGGGGCATCGGATCCCGAGGGTGCCGCGCTTGATACATATGCCAGCAGCGGAGGCAGACTGTATCTTGAAGGAGGCGATTGCTTTAACTACGATCCGGAAAGTGCCAGCGGATACCAAATCCGCCCCATGTTCGGTTTGAATGATGGTGCAGACGGCGGCGCAGACGTTACGAGCATCACCGGCGTTGGCCTGATGAGCGGAACCAACTTCCCCTACTCCGGCGGCAATAATTTCATGGACGAACTGCACCCGAACGGCGACAATGCGGCACGTACTCTTTTTGTCGCACCGGGCTCCACGCCGGCAAATGATACCATGGCGGTTTTCCACTTCTACGGAAGCGGTCGTACGATCGCAATGGTGACAGAGTTTAGCGGATTGGATGACAATGCGGAGGTAACCGGCTACAAAGACTCCCTCATGTCAAAGATCATCCAATTCTTCAGTGCCCCGCAGAGCCAAGCGGATATCGATGTCGTTCCGGCATCCGTTCAGGATACGCTCCAGGCAAACCAGACTGGTTCTTCCTCAATCGCAGTCCACAACACACCGCTTCCACCGGCTGACGTACTCAACGTGACGCTGGCTGAAACAGCGCCATGGATGAGCGTCAACCCGACAGGCGGCGCAATCGGTGCAAGTTCAAGCATGAATGTGTCAGTGGATTTTGACGCAACCGGTCTTGCCCCCGGAAATTATACCGCGGACATCACCATTACCAGCAACGATGCTGATGAGCCGACGGTGACGGTACCGGTAACACTGACTGTCACAGGCAGTCCGACAATCGAAGTTAACCCGGACACCATGTTTGCCACATTGCCCTCGGACACCATTGCGGTTGACACACTGGTCATCAAGAACACCGGTGTTGCCGATCTCGCTTGGTCACTCTCGGATATTCCGGGACGTCCGCCGGTGAACGTCGCGCGACAACTTCAAGCGGATGAGTTGTATCCACCGATGGTTGGTCGCGATGGCTGGCCCGTTTCCTTGGGTAAGGATGATATCGACCAGCGTCACGGTCCTGCACAGTCGATGGGTCAGGGTGGCCCGGATAGCGCCGGTTATCGCTGGATTGACAGCGATGAACCCGGAGGTCCGACCTTCAACTGGTTTGATATTACTTCCGTCGGCACGGAGATTCCCTCCGGTGAGTGGATTGGTTCTTCCGGTACGGCGAATGCCGATGACGGCCGCGTCGTGAAGGATATTCCTTTCCCCTTCTCATATTACGGTAATGTCTTCGACTCCGTCAAGATTGTGACGAACGGATGGATCAGCTTCGCCACGACAAATACCTCGACCGCATTCTCCAACGTGGCCATCCCGGCAACTGCTGTTCCGAACAATGCCATCTATCCATTCTGGGATGATTTGGATCTGCGCACAAGCGGCCAGGTACACTACTACCATGACGCCGCCAACAACAGGTTCATCATCCAGTACACGAACGTTCCGCACTACACGGGAACAACCGGCGTGTACACCTACCAGGTGATTTTGAACGCGTCGGGTTCGATCCTGTTCCAGTATTTTGATATGCAGGGAACGGTCAACAGTGCAACGATCGGCATGGAGAACGGAAGCGGAACTGTCGGCCTCCAGGTGGTCTTCAACAACACCTACGTCCACAACAACCTCGCAGTCTTGTTCGCCAAGGATGTCTCATGGCTGTCTGCCGAGCCCACGAGTGGTACTGTTGCCGCGGGCGATAGCGTGAAAGTGGCCGTAACGTACAACACCTCCGGCTTAACACTTGCAGAGGATCTGTACACCGCAGCGCTGGAGATCACAAGTAATGATTTTGCCAACACCCCAACGCGTGTTCCTGTTCGCCTGCTGGTAAGTGGAGGCGGAAGCTCCTCCATCGGTCTGACAGCGCCGAACGGCGGCGAAGTTTGGACTGTTGGTCAGACATACCAGATCATGTGGGTAAAGAACAACGTCGATACCGTCAAGATCGAATACTCGACAAACAACGGCACGACGTGGACTGTTATCTCAGACGGATATCCGGCTCGGGTGACCCTTGAGAACCCGAAGCTGGATGCACTCGGAAGCTATGCATGGCTCATTCCGAATACATGCCTTGTGCGCGTTTCTGACAAGGCAAACGCGGCCGTATTCGATGTGAGCAATGCGGTGTTCACCATTCAATCGAACATCCCGCCGATTGTTGAAGGACGCGCGGATCATGTCACTTCTGCGTTCCGCACAACCATTACTAATGAGGGCAATGTCGGTTCATTGAATGCCTTCGTAGGAACCGGTCCCGGGAACGGATTCATGTTCAACCCGATCAGCACGACAGGTCAACGCCTGTTTGAAGGTGCGTTCATGGTCGGACTGGACTCCGTACGCGTTTCCAACGCCGCGCGCAACAACAACAGCCCCGAGGCATTCGATGCGGACTTCAAGTTCACGGGCAACATTGATTCCTCACTTTCGGGTGGCAACGCACGAATCCTGACAACGTCCTACAACGACTCACTCGCCGAAACTCCGTTCGGAGTGAAGGTCTGGCAGAAGTCGGTTACTTGGGATAGCGCAGGACTTGCAAACTTCATCATCTTCCAATTGGATATTGAAAACACAACGGGAGGCGCTTACACGGGCCTTGTCGCAGGCGGTTACTTCGATTGGGATGTGAATCCGACGAACGCCCAGGATCGCGGTCAAGTGCTGGTTGATTCAACCAACGTGATTCCCGGTGTGAACGGCGGAAGTCCCTTCCCGTTTGAGGCAATTGAACTTCATCAGGGTGCCGGTCCTACCGCATGGGTTGGCATCGTACCCTTGAATGAAAACAAGTTCCTCGGCCGAAGAGTCGCTATTCAAAGCACCGAAATCTATCCGCCGCGCATGACGAAAGCCGATAAGTATTTGTACATGACTACCAACCGCCCGACCAATCCGAACGGTGACAACGGTTCGGCAGTTGATCACGGCCAGGTATTCGGTGTCGGTCCGTACAACATTCCGGCGGCGGGAACGAAGCGTGTTGGTTTCGGTATCGCGGCTGGAAACTCACTGGCCAACTTCGTCGCGGCGTCCAGGGCTGCTCAACGCGCATGGGTTGAGAGACTCGGCAACACCATCAACGTTGTACTCACTGACGTTCAGCCCGATCCGGTGGCCGGTATTCCTGAGACGTTCTCTCTTGATCAGAACTACCCGAATCCATTCAATCCTTCCACGAGGATTCAGTTCGGACTGGCTGAACAGTCGGAGGTTACATTGAGGGTGTTCGACGTCCTTGGCCGCGAAGTTGCTGTTCTCGCTGATGGTCCGCAGGCAGCCGGAGTCTATTCCGTCGAATGGAATGGCCTCTCTACCGCAGGAACACACGTGAGTAGCGGTATGTACTTCTACCAACTTGAAGCACGGTCGGCCTCCGGTCAGGTGTTCACATCGCTGAAGAAGATGGTGCTGATGAAGTAGGGATGACTACCCCGTAGTGTCACGGGGTAGTACCTCGTAGTCAAAACTCCGATCGGCTCAGGCCGGTCGGAGTTTTTTGTTTTCATCCGATTGAAACTGTCCTATCCATTCACCATATTAAGTTTATGGTCAGTTATACCTGTAGCTGTCATCCCTTCCGATAAAGTGATTCATTACTCAACACCACCACCTTCCATTCAAGGAGGAAGCATGTCCAAATCTACATATTTGTTGTTGTTGCTGGTGATGTGTTACGCACAGGCATTCACCAGGCAGGATGCACCGGAACGCACCGCTGCACTACGCGATGATCTGCGTGAGCGAAAGGTGCAAACTCAATCACCGGCTATCCGCCAGAATGCGGAAAGAGTTCCCGTCTCGGCACTCGGTACGGACAAGCTCGTCAACAACAACACCGGATCGACCGGTACGGCGAGCTTTACGCAAAGCGAAACGGATATCCTCGCTTTCGGGAGCAACGTCGTCATCGGATTTAATGATGGCGGCTCGTACAATGGCTCGAACAACCAGTTTACCGGATGGTCATATTCCACAGATGGCGGGTCAACCTTTACTGACGGCGGTACGCTTCCCGTGAGCACGGTCGGCGATGCAGGTGATCCTGTCCTCGCTCGCAATGAAACAACGGGCCGAATCTACTTATCGACACTCGGATTCAGCGGTGCCGGGACAATCCAGATGTGGCGCTCTGATGATAATGGCGTCACATGGATGGCCCCTGTGAATGCTACGCCCGGAGGATCAGATGAAGACAAGCAGTGGCACGTCGTGGACAATTTTCCCGGAACAGGAAACGGAAATGTCTACATGATTTCGCGTAGTTTTGGAACACCAAACGGCATTTATGTTTTCCGTTCTACGGATCATGGTGCTACATTCGGACCCTCAGGGGGTGTGAGTATCGTCTCCGGAATGCAGGGGGCATACATTGTCGTCGGTCCCGATCACTCTGTGTACGCGTTCTGGTATGATGGGACAAGCGACGTTATCCGGGTCAGGAAATCAACAGACTTCGGCGTCACGTTCGGCGCAGCAGTCACGGTTGTCTCCGGCTTGGTTGGGGGGACAAATGGTGATCTCGGTTTGACAGGTTTGCGCCAGGGCGTCGGAACGTTTTCAACCTTCCGATCAAGCGAATTTCCTCATGTCTCCGTTAATCCTGTAAGCGGACATCTGTATCTTGTCTATAACAACGACGGGACCGGCGCAGATAAAGCGGATGTGCACATCACCACCTCTACGGATGGAGGGGCCACTTGGAGTTCTCCCACGAAAGTCAATGATGACGCAACAACGACGGATCAATGGCAGCCAACTATTGCTGTTACTCCCGACGGCGGACGGCTCGGCGTGTTTTACTACAGCCGGCAGGAAGACCCTGACAGCAATAACGAGTTCAAGTACTATGGGCGTATCGCCAGCATTTCCGGGGCAACCCTGACCTTTGGCACCAGCTTCGCAATCAGTGACGTACCCTCACTTCCTGAATTCGGAAGGGACTCCTTCATTAACACGGTGTATATGGGTGACTATAACCATGCAGTCGCAACCGCGGACGCATTTCATGTTGTCTGGTCAGACAATCGCGACGATCTGTCCGGCGGAGCCCCGCGCAAGGATCCAAACGTCTATTACGACAAGATCATCCTTGGCGACCCGATTGATCCCAACCCGCCAACAAATGTCACAGCCACAAGCGATTTCACAACTCCAACGAGCATTGCCCTCAACTGGACCAACCCGACTACTCTCGTCAACGGCAGTCCAATAGGGTCCTTCGTTATGCGTATCAAACGCAATGGAGTACAAATCGCGGAGGTGACGCCGCCCACCGCTACATACAATGACGGCGGACGAACTACATATCAATCGTACACCTATACGCTCCAGACCCGCCTCACAGCAAACGACAGTCTCAGCAGCGCGGTCGAAGTGTCGAAGGTTGCCGGCGGATCACCAACACCGTCTGCACCAAGCAACGTAGGCATTGTTATTACCACTCCATCTGTGAGTACGCAGGCAACGATTTCCTGGACGAATCCAACCACCCAGGACGATGGAACGCCCATTCACGATTTCGGGGGCACAAGAATCTGGAGAAACGGCGTTCTTATCGATTCAGTCGGTTCAGGCGCGACACAGTATATTAACACGCCGCCGCCGGGGTTTGTCTATACTTATCAGGTCCAGGCCTACAACACGCTCGTGCCGCGGCGTTACAGCGCGCTTAGTTCCAGTGTTGCAGGGTACGTCGGAAGCACGCCTGACATTCTGATCTGGCAGCCCTCTGACGTTGTCAGCGGAAGCGGTGACTCATTGTCGGCCGCGCTTACCAGGCTGGGACGCAGTAGCTACAAGACGGATTCGCTCTTCGAGTTTGGCTCCGACCTGAGCTCGTATGATGCGATTTTCGCAGTCATGGGAATCTTCAGCAACAATCACGTCATCCTCGCCTCGGATCCGGAGGGACCCGCGCTCAACACCTACGTCAGCAACGGCGGAAGACTGTATCTTGAAGGTGGCGACGTTTTCAATTACGACCCGGAAGGCGCAAGTGGCTATCAAGTTCGCCCGATTTTCGGGTTGAATGACGGCTCGGACGGCGGCTCGGACGTCACAAGCGTAAACGGCGTCGGGCTTTTAAACGGCATGAACTTCACCTACTCGGGCGGTAACAACTGGATGGATGAACTTCATCCAAACGGAGACAACGCCGCGCGGACAATGCTCGTTGCACCGGGTTCGAGTCCGGCAAACGACACCATGGCCGTGTACGCGTTCTATGGTTCCGGACGATCCGTTGCCATGGTGACTGAATTCGGCGGGCTTGTGAATACCCTCGAAGCAGGCAACAAGGATTCGCTCCTCTCAAAAATCATCCAGTTCTTCGAAGCTGGCTCGTCGGCTCCGGAAATCGATATCACCCCGCTTTCCCTTGCTGACACGCTGCAATCAAATCAGACAAGCTCAACTTCGTTCAGCATTAGCAATACCACCTTGCCGCCGTCGAATCTGATTGTCGGCGTGAGTGAAGGCGTTGCATGGCTGAGCGTCTCTCCCGCTGCAGACACCATTTCCGGCAGTTCGAATTCATCCATTACAGTGAATTTCGATGCAACCGGACTTACGCCGGGAACATACAACACCAACATCGTCGTTACGAGCAACGACTCCAATGAACCGTCAACAAATGTTGCCGTGTCACTGCTTGTCACTGCAAGTCCGACCATTGTCACCCTTCCCGATTCGATCATCAAGATCATGGCGCCGAATACGACCTCCACAGACACGCTCGTCATCAAGAACACCGGTGGCGCGCCACTCACGTGGAGTTTGGAAGAAGGCTTCGGTAAGCCAAACGCTCCTTATGTCCCCCAACCACAGGCGGATGAACTGTATCCTCCGCGGACAGGAAGAGACGGCTGGGTTATCCCGTACGGCAAAGACGAAAAGGACCCGCACACAGGACCACCCGTGCTCCTCGGAGCCGGTGGGCCGGACAGCGCAGGATACCGTTGGATTGACAGCAACGAGCCCGGCGGCCCGACGTTCAGCTGGACTGATATCACATCCATCGGCGACTCTATCCCAAGAACTTCCTGGATTGGCTCATCGGGCACAGCGAATGACGATGACGGTCGCGTCCACATTGACATCCCCTTCCCGTTCACGTTCTACGGAAATACATTTGACTCCGTGAAGGTTGTGACCAATGGCTGGATCGGGTTCACCACAAGCAGCACATCGACTGCTTTTTCCAATGTGGCCATTCCGGCGGCAGGCGTCCCGAACGATGCCGTGTATCCCTTCTGGGATGACATGGATTTCGGCACGGGCGGTCAGGCTCACTACTATCATGACATTCCCAATAACAGATTCATCATCCAGTACACGAATGTGCCCCACTATACCGGGACCGTCGGCGTGTACACATTCCAAGTCATTCTCTATGCAAACGGATCCATCCTGTTCCAGTATCTCGATCTGCAGGGAACTGTTAACAGCTCGACCATCGGCATTGAGAATGGCAGTGGAACCGTAGGACTTCAGGTTGCCTTCAATAGTTCCTACCCACAGAACAATCTTGCCGTTTTCCTTGGGAAGGATGTCAGCTGGCTGTCCTCAGACCCGACAAGCGGCACTATCGCGGCAGGCGACAGCGCGAAGATTGCATTAACTTTCGACAGCAACGGGCTTGCACCTGCAGAAGCAGACTATTACGCAGACCTCATTATTTCCAGCAATGACTTTGCGAATACGCCGAAGGTCATTCCCGTGCATTTGGTCGTCGGCTCAAGTTCCGTCGGTGTTCCAATACAGGCCGGCTGGAATCTGGTCTCCAAGCCGGTTGAAACGCCCGATGATTCGGTGAAGCAACTGTATCCGACATCTTCGTTTGATTACGCGTTCGAGTATACTCCAGGCTCAGGATACTCCCAGGAGTATATCCTTGAGAGTGGTAAGGGCTACTGGGAGAAATTCCCGTCTGCCACAACAGCCACAATCTCAGGCACGTTTGTTCTCGCAGACACGATCCCTGTTGTGGATGGTTGGAATATCCTCGGCTCGGTTTCTTCTGCAATCGATACATCCAACGTCTCAACCATTCCGTCGGGACTGAGGGGCTCGCCGTTCTTCGGTTTTGCAGGTGGATATACGCCTGCCACGACCATCGTGCCCGGCAAGGGATATTGGATGAAAGCAAACGGGGCCGGAAGCGTGATTCTTTCCACCACGTTCAAGCCGGCATCCGCTCCCGCGATTGCTGGGACTGGGACGTCACTTGAACAGCTCAGTTCACTCACCATCACTGACAGCAAGGGTGGAACTCAAACATTGTACCTCGGCGAATACGGGAACACAAACTTTGAGATGCCTCCCGTTGGCCCTCAAGGAGTCTTTGACGCCCGTTTCTCATCGCAGAGGATGGTTGAGAGAATTCCTGCTGACTTGCGTGACCGGATCGAATTCCCGGTGAACGTTCAGTCAACTGCATATCCTCTCACTGTGTCATGGAGTACCAAACCGGAACACCGTTTGTCACTTCGCGACGGCGTGAATGGAAATATCATTCCCAGCCGTTCACTGAATGGCACCGGACAGACGATCGTAACAAACCCGTCTGTCGCAAGGCTTGTCGTTTCTGCCGAGCCAACGGCAGTTCCGACGGTCTTTGCTTTGGCACAGAACTATCCCAATCCATTTAACCCGACAACAAGAATTTCTTACGGACTCCCTGAGGCCGCAGTTGTGACGCTCAAGGTCTTCGATGTCCTGGGTCAGGAAGTTTCTTCGCTTGTTGCCGGTATCCAACAGCCAGGGTTCTACTCGATGGAATGGGATGCAAGGAACAATGCCGGCGCACAGCTCGCCAGCGGCACGTACTTCTATCGTCTGGAAGCTGTCGGTACGTCGGGCCAAACATTCAGGTCGACAATGAAGATGACCCTGATGAAATAGAAATCTGTATCTCCCACCCCACCAAAGAAAGCTCCCGTCACCCGGCGGGAGCTTTTGTTTTTGCAGGTGATGGACTATATTGAGAATCATGGTTCGCACATTTGTGTTTTTACTGCTCGCTTCACACGCTTGTTTTGCCCAATCACACCGGCTGTTGAACTACATGCAGGAGAGCTTTCATGGACCGGGCATTCCTGCCGGCTGGACAACCCATCAAATCGCAGGAACGGTTGCGACATGGAGTGTCATTGGCAATGGAACGAATCCACCGGTGTCGCCATACGGGGCGCCGGGGCAGGCGAAATTCAATTCATACGACTCACCGCCCAATGAACAAGGGCGCCTCATCTCTCCAGCGGTTGATTTGTCTGCGTCGGTGGATCCCTTCCTTGAAGCGTATTTCCATCACGACAATGAGTTTGCCCTTGCGTTGGATTCCATCCACGTCGAAGTAACAACCGGTGACAGTATCGCAGGGCCATGGAGCACACTCGCAGGATTCAAGCGGTTCTCTCCCGTACCGGGTTGGGAGAAAATCGCTTTGTCACTTCTGGACTATATCGACGCCAACAGACTCTTTGTGAGCTTTCGCGGAACAAGCCAATATGGCAACAATATGTACCTCGACGAAGTGAGGATTGCCGACTCTGCCTTCCACGATCTGAGGTTGGTTGGGTTTATCCCTTGGAACAACGAGTCAACGCACGAGTCAAATCCGGTTGAGTCTGGAAGACTGCAAAACTCTTCGCGAAACAATCAACTCCTTTGGGAAGGTCTTGGAATTCCCGAAGTACGCGTCGCCGCGCAAAATGTCGGGACATTTGTGGAACTCGAATATCAGGTGTGGTGGGAACTGGATAACGAGATTCAAAGCCCGATTAATGTCAGTGACACCTTGACAAGAAATTCACTTGATACAATCGCGCTGTTCCTCCCCCTGTTGCCGCCGGGAGAACATACACTCACGGCTTGGGTGGAAGTTTCTGGAGATCAGAATCCGGCAAACGATACTATTCGGACGACGTTCTCCATTCAAGACACCTCGACTCTTTTCTTCCAGGGGTTTAACAACGTTATTTTCCCGCCTTTGGGATGGCTTTCCGTTAACAGAGACGGGGGGACCCTGCAACCATGGTTTTGGGGATCAACATCATCGGCGTTTCCTCCATTTGAAGGTGAGGGATTCGCTGCAAACAACTTTCAACGCGCCAATGGGACATATCTGGATGATTACTTGATAAGTTCCATCATGAGCGGACTGCCAGGATCAACTACCGAGGACTCTTTGGTTTTTTGGACCAGATCCGCTTTCAACCCTCCGCCATTTACAAACTATCCTGACTCACTCATGGTTCTCCTCTCGACGACCGGTGTAGACACCTCGGCTTTCGAGACAATCCTGGATTACTTTGAAGTTCCAAAGGGAGCGTGGAGCCGAAAATCCTACCGGCTTAAGGGAATTGTGCCGAGCAATGCAGACCTCGTGATTGCGTTTCGTTACTTGCATTTCGCCGGGGGAAATAACGGCACAAACTCTGATTTTATCGGTATTGACGGATTTCATGTGAAGCAGAGCCCGCCACTCTCCGTTCAATACGATGAACCCATAGCTTCAGCTTTTCAGCTCGAACACAATTTCCCGAACCCGTTCAATCCGCAAACAAACATCGCATTCTCTATTCCAAAAGCAGAGCATGTGTCGCTCAAAGTATTCAACCTCCTTGGCGAGGTTGTTCGATTACTGACTGAAGGAGAGCTTCACGCAGGCAGGCATGTTGTGCGGTTTGACGGACAAGGACTCTCAAGCGGGATGTATTTCTACCGCCTGACTACTGCAGAGGGTTCGATCACCAGATCAATGTTGCTTATCCGCTGAACCACATTACAAAGGCCTCTGATTGCTCAGAGGCCCTTTTTTTTGGCAGTTACTACTTCAAACTACTGCGAATAATTCCCAGCCCTTCGTTAATCTCCTCCTTTGACACATTGAGCGGCGGGCGGAAACGTATCGAACGCTCTCCGCTGGGCAGAACGATCAATCCTGATGCAAGGCACTTTTTTCGGATTGCATTTCGCGTCTCGGGAGTTGCCGCGTCAAACGCCGCGAAGAGACCCAGCCCGCGTGCATTGGAAACAACTGCAGGATGCTCATTGGCTAATGCCCTCAGCCCGTCAACAAGATATTCTCCCATAACGCGTGCGTTCTCCACGAGACGCTCTTCTTCAATCACTTCGAGGTAGCGCTGGGAACGCACCATATCAACAAGGTTTCCGCCCCACGTTGAGTTGATCCGGCTCGGCACCACGAACACATTATCCGGCACTTCATGAATGCGTTTGCCGCACATGAATCCGCACACCTGCATCTTCTTCCCGAAGGAAATCATGTCGGGCTCGACAAAATGCTGATGTGCCCACATTTTGCCGGTCAACCCGACGCCGGTTTGCACTTCATCCAGGATCAGCATGGCTTCATTCTCATCGGCAAGCTGGCGCAACGCGCGGAAAAACTCGGGACGAAAATGATTGTCGCCGCCTTCACCCTGAATCGGTTCGAGGATGATGGCGGCAATATCATCCTTGTTGGACCTAAACGCTTCCTTCATCTGAGCGATTGCCTTTTCCTCATCCTGCCGAACTTGGGCAAGGTTTGTTGCATCAAGAGGAAACCGGATGGCGGGGTTGTGTACCCGCGGCCATTGGAATTTCGGGAAGAGGTCCGTTTTAACAGGATCGGTGTTCGTCAACGACAGAGCGTACCCCGACCGTCCATGAAAGCACTGTTTGAAATGCAAAATCTGACGGCCGAGCTCTTCTTTATATCCCTTGGCAAAGTTCTTTCTGATCTTCCAGTCAAACGCGGCCTTTAGCGCGTTCTCCACACCCAGCGTTCCACCTTCCACAAAAAAGACATGTGGAAAATACGACGGCATGGCCACACGCTCGAATGTCTCAAGAAATTCAGCTTGCTCGGTTGTGTAAATATCCGAATTGGACGGCTTGTTCACCGCAACATAGGCAAGCTTTTCCAGAAACTCGGGTGAGGTAAGCTTGGGATGGTTCATCCCGATCGGCGAGGAGGCAACGAAGGTAAAGAAGTCAAGGTAGCGTTTCCCGTCTTTTGCATCGACGAGGTACGACCCTTTGCTTTTTTTTAAATCAACAACAATATCAAACCCATCGATGAGCATGTGCTTCGAGAGCGTCGGGAGCACATTTGATGGCTGCATCTTCATGTTCATAAACAGAGAGTTCTCCTTTCTGTAACCACACAACGATCAATAATCAGTGAATTGAAGGTTGCGTGGAGCTTAGAAGAACTCCTGGTGCTCGTAGCGGGAAACAATATAAAGGTTGGTACGCGCCATGGTCGTTTCTAGTAATTATCAATCTGCGCGCGTTGAAGTCCGCCGCTGTAATCCACGTACACGGCTTTCCATTCGGTGTAGAAATCGTACACGGTCCAGCCGCCTTCGCGGTGGCCGTTGCCTGTCTGTTTCACACCCCCAAACGGCATATGGGCTTCAGCACCGATTGTCGGTGCGTTGATGTAGGTAATGCCCGCCTTGATGTCGCGTATCGCCTGGAACGCGGCATTGATATTCGTCGTGTACACTGACGATGAAAGCCCGTAGATGGTGTCATTCAGAATGGTAATGCCTTCTTCAAGCGATGTTGTCTTGATCACGGAAAGAACGGGTCCAAAGATTTCCTCCTTGGCAATGCGGTGATCGGGTTTGACACCGGCAAATACAGTTGGCTTGTAGAACCAACCGCGCTCAAGCCCCTGGCCCGAAGGGATTTCACCTCCTGCAACGACCTTCGCCCCTTGTTCGAGACCAATCTCCACGTATTTCTGAACCGTCTTTCGTTGTCCTTCGTTCACGCACGGACCGACGTCAACGCCGGTGTGAAGTCCGTTGCCGAGCCGCAGTTTTGCGACGCGATCAACAAGCATCGACAGGAATTTGTCGTGAATCTTCTCATGCAGAATCAGCCGGCTTGTTGCTGTACACCGCTGGCCCGTGGTTCCGAATGCTCCCCACAAAACGCCTTCAAGCGCAAGATCAAGGTTCGCATCGTCCATGACAAGCTGGGCGTTCTTGCCGCCGAGTTCAAGGGAAACGCGCTTCAGGGTTTTTGCCGCGACTTCCGAAATGGTAATACCAACGCCTGAGGAACCGGTAAAACTCACAAGGTCAACATCGGGCTGCGCAACGATGGACATGCCGACATCACCGCCGCCGCCGTGAACGATATTCACCACACCTTCAGGCACTCCGGCTTCCATCAGGATTTCGACCAGCGAAGTCGCGGAAGCAGGCGTATCGGATGCAGGTTTGAAGACCACCGTGTTGCCGGAAAGCAATGCCGGAAAAATCTTCCACGTCGGAATGGCCATAGGAAAATTCCAGGGAGTAACGACGCCCGCAACGCCGATGGGAACCCGGACGGCCATGTTAAACTTGTTCGGCAGTTCAGAAGGAACGGTGTGTCCGAAGAGACGGCGTCCCTCGGTTGAAGCGTAGTAGGCAGTATCAATACCTTCCTGCACATCGCCCCGTGTTTCAGCAAGAACCTTGCCCATTTCACGAGTCATTTGGGATGACAGCTCTTCCTTCTTCGCTACCATGATGTCACCAACCTTGCGAAGAATATCGCCGCGCTTGGGAGCCGGTATCAGGCGCCATTTTTCAAACGCGCCACGCGCCGCTTTCACCGCGGCATCAACATCCTCTTTGCCCGATTTGGGGAATGTCCCAACGATCTCATCCCAGTTTGCAGGATTCCTGTTTTCAAACGTCTTCCCTGATTTTGCATCGACCCATTTACCGTCGATGAAGTTCTGAAATTTCTTGGACATGCTCTTCCCTTTGTGTGTTTAAGCGAGTCCTGCCCGCTGAAAAATGTAGTCCACGTTCTTTGTTGATTGTCTCAGATCGAACAAGCCTGCCACTCCGTCCTGTCCCAATGCATTTTTGATTTCGTTGTTTTGAAGAAGCACATCTTGAAAGTCTTTACCGTTTTCCCAAGTCTCCATTGCCGCAGATTGAACAATCCTGTACGCGTCTTCCCGTTTCATTCCCGCCTTCGTCAATGCCAAGAGAACGGATTGCGAAAAGATCAACCCGCGCGTCTTCTTGAGATTTTTAAGCATGTTCTCCGGATAGACAACGAGCTTGTCAATGATACTCGTAATCTCATACAACATGAAGTCGAGAAGAATACAACTGTCGGGAACGATGACGCGCTCCACCGAAGAATGGGTAATGTCCCGCTCATGCCAGAGCGCCACGTTTTCCATTGCTGCTAGAGCATTGCCACGCAACACGCGGGAAAGACCTGCCACACGCTCGCTGGCAATCGGATTGCGTTTGTGGGGCATCGCCGATGAGCCCTTCTGACCCTTCGAGAAAAACTCCTCCGCTTCAAGCACCTCGGTCTTCTGCAAATGACGAATCTCGGTTGCAAACTTCTCCAGCGAACTCCCGATCACTGCAAGCATCGTGAGGAATTCTGCATGACGGTCCCGTTGCAACACCTGTGTCGAAACCGGAGCCGGCTTGAGTCCCAACCTTGCGCAAACAAACTCCTCAACCTTCGGACTCAGATGCTCGAATGTACCCACAGCACCGGAAATCTGACCGACAGCAATCCGTTCGGCATGTTGGTGGTGGCGCATCTGACCGCGGCGCAGCTGGCGGCGTCGCTCGCGTTCGCCAA
>CAZJYO010000016.1:0-303 GCA_964550275.1 uncultured Chitinophagales bacterium | reverse complement strand
GTCGTTGGTTCCGCATGAATACCATGCGTCCTTCCGACCATGATCGTTGTCTTAAATTCCTTCGCCCTTCGTGCAAGCACATCCGAGAGCTTCATCAATCCCGAAAGGAGAATCACACCGGATTGCTTCATCTGCACAGCTAGACACGTATCCAGGACGTCCGAAGAGGTCATGCCCAAATGAATGAACCTTGACTCCGGACCCACATATTCGCCGACGTTCGTCAGGAAGGCGATGACATCATGCTTGACTTCTTGTTCAATGCGATTGATGCCCGGGACGTCAAATTTTCCCCTCTCGCGG
>CAZJYO010000015.1:0-18703 GCA_964550275.1 uncultured Chitinophagales bacterium | reverse complement strand
TGTCTCCATGACGAATTTTAAGATCGAAGAAATTGCGGAAGACGCCGGAACCGACTTCAACTTGTATCGCGAAAAAGAGCTGCTCGCGAGCAGCCGGCCTGAACTGTATGAGTCCGGTATTCTGGATCGCCGGCTTGATGGTTCCATCTACGCACATGTGTTTGAGAAGCGAAAACGATTTGCCGTTCACAATGAGTCGGTGGGGGGGTATCAATACGCTGTCGGGTATGCGCCGGTGTTCGATAATCGCGGCGGCGTTTTTGGTGTTGTCTCTGTTCCTTTGTTGTACCGCCAGGAAGCATTGGATCAGGAAGTCTCGCGGCAGGATGCACTTCTTTTCGGCGTGTACGCGTGCGTGATTTTTGTCAGCGTTCTTCTTGCAACAACCATTGCGAACAGAATTGCCGCGCCGATTCACCGTCTGACGGAGGCAACGAAACGGGTTGCGCGGGGAGAACTTGACGGTTCCATTCCGGACACGGAAGCTGACGGGGAAGTGGGCGAGCTTGTCCGGTCTTTTGGTGAAATGACGCGTGACCTTAAGAAGAACCGCGCCGAGCTTGTGCAGTTTGAACGCGAGCTTGCCTGGAAAGAGATGGCAAAACAGGTCGCGCACGAAATCAGAAACCCGCTGACACCGATGAAGCTTTCTCTTCAACATCTCCGGCAAACGTACCACGACAAGAGCGAACGGTTCGGAGAAATCTTTGATGAAGTAAGCAAGACGATTATCCAGCAGGTTGACGCCCTTGATCGTATCGCGTCGGAATTCTCCCGCTTTGCGCGGATGCCAAGAGCAAAGCTTGAGCATTGCGATGTAAACGCACTTCTGCACGAGGCGGCTCAGTTATTTGACCAGGAGAGATCGGTGGAGTTTGAAATCCATCTTGCAGACGGACTTCCGGAAGTCCTCGCAGACAAACAGGAGTTGCGCAGAGCGTTCATTAATATCATTCGCAACGGCATTCAGGCGATGAATGGCCGCGGGAAGATCGTTCTGCGTTCCCGACGCGAAGCCGAATCAGTTGTCGCGGAGATTACGGACCACGGAACCGGCATCGCACCGGACATCAGGGAAAAACTGTTTGAGCCGAATTTTTCCACGAAGACCGACGGCATGGGTCTCGGTCTCGCGATTGTCAAGAAAACGGTTGACGATCTCGGCGGATCCATCTCGGTGGAAAGCGCAATGGGGAAAGGAACCACCATGTCGATCAGTTTGCCGGTGAAAAACGCATGACGTCACCTCTTTCGGAGCGCGTTCGTGTCATTACCTCCGATCTTCTTCTCTCCACGGGGTTGGTCCGCATGGCTATAAGTACGCGGGATGGCGGCGTCAGTCCCCCTCCTCTTGATATGAATCTGTCCTTCAAGGTTGGTGATGAGCCTTCAAATGTGCGCGAGAATCGTCGAAGGTTTCTTCAGGTTCTCGGTACGTCGGAAGAACATCTCGCCCTTCCGTCGCAGGTTCATGGCGACCGGGTTCTTGGCGTTTCTGCTCCCGGGATGTATGAGGAAGGTGACGGACTCATTACAAATGTTCGCGGTTTGTTCATTGGCGTGTCGGTGGCCGACTGTGTTCCGATTCTTCTTCTTGATGAACGCGTGCGTGTGGTTGCCGCAGTTCATGCCGGTTGGCGCGGCACTGCATCGGGTGTCGTTCGTAAAGCTATTTCCATGATGCAACATGAGTACGACTCTGACCCGAAAGACGTTCTTGCTTTCATCGGACCGTGTGCTTCGACGTGCTGTTATGTTGTTGGAAGTGAGGTTGCTGAACGCTTTGATGATGCGGTGAAGTTGGAGGATGGGGACAAAACTATTCTCGACTTAAAAAAAGCAAACACGGCTGCTCTTATTTCGGCAGGAGTAGATGAAGACAATATTGAAGTGAGCCCTCACTGTACAATTTCCGAACCCGATCTTTTTCATTCGTATAGGAGAGACAAAGAATCATCGGGGCGCATGCTGGCAGTAATCGGGCTGGTTGCGCCGTGATATGCCTCAGTGTGCTGAGACACTATCCACTCTTTGTCCAACGCCGACCTTTCCCGAAGGGATGGCATTGCCAAAGGTCGGCGTTGAGGTGGGCGGTGACTGAGACGCTACCCGCGATGTTCATTCATTGCATTTCGCTGGTCATTTCGGTATGTTGAGCACATCTCCCGCGGAAAAGGATTTCTTCTCATGTGCGGAATAGTTGGTTATATCGGTCCGAAAAACTGCGTTCCCATCATTCTTGAAGGGCTTCGCAGGATGGAATATCGCGGCTACGATTCTGCCGGCATCGCCCTGATCAACGGCGGCTCATTCTACATGCGCAAGAAGGCAGGCAAGGTTGCCGACCTCGTCAGCGAAATCGGTTCCTCCAATGGGTCTCTCTCGGCAAATCTCGGCATGGGTCACACGCGCTGGGCAACGCACGGTGAACCAAACGACGTCAATGCCCATCCTCATTGGGACGCCTCCAAACAAATAGCAATTATTCACAACGGCATTATCGAAAACTATGCGGCGCTGAAGACGAAGCTTGCCCGTGAAGGCCATGTCTTTGAAAGCGCCACGGATACCGAGGTGCTCGCCCATCTCGTTGGCGAGATGTACAAACGCACTGACGATTTGTGTTCGGCTGTACGGCTCGCCCTTGCTGAAGTAGAGGGCGCGTACGGGCTTGTTGTCATTTCCACACTTGAGCCGGACAAAATTATCGTTGCGCGCAACGGGAGTCCGTTGATCATCGGCGTCGGAGACGGAGAGAATTTTGTTGCCTCGGACGCGGCGGCCATTGTGGATCATACGCGTCAGGTCGTGTATCTCGAAGATGGCGAAGTAGCAGAGATTACGCGTGACGGTTTCCGCACGATGACCATTGACGACGTCATGATTGACAAGGTGGTGGAAGAAGTGACGCTGGAGTTATCGCAGATTGAGCGCGGCGGCTACGAGCACTTCATGATGAAGGAAATCTGTGAACAGCCGGAAACGATCCGCAATGCATTGCGCGGACGGCTCATGGTGGAAGAAGCGGATGTTCGCCTTGGCGGACTCGTTGATGTTATGGACAAGCTTCTCCATGCGCGCAGAATTATCATTGCCGCGTGCGGGACTTCGTGGCATGCAGGACTGGTCGGCGAATACATGCTGGAAACCATCGCCAAGATTCCCACCGAAGTTGAATACGCGTCGGAATTCCGCTACCGCAATCCGATTATTACCAAGGATGATGTGGTCTTCGTGATAAGCCAGAGCGGGGAAACCGCTGACACGCTTGCCGCAATGCGTGAAGCAAAGAAAAAAGGCGCTACAGTTCTTGGCATCGTCAATGTGGTGGGCAGTACGATTGCGCGTGAGTCCAAGGCCGGGGTGTATATCCATGCCGGACCAGAAATCGGCGTTGCCTCCACGAAGGCATTCACGTCACAGCTCACGGTCCTTGCGCTTATCACGCTCATGATTGCGCGACGCAAAGGGCTTTCACAGCGCGATGGTGTTGTGCTGGCGCGCGAACTTGCATCAATTCCGGACAAGGTTGCGCGCATTCTTGAGAACAAGACCCAGATTCAATTGCTGGCCGATGAGTTCGTTCACTCCCAGAATTTCCTGTATCTCGGACGCGGTGCGAATTTCCCCGTTGCCCTTGAAGGTGCGCTTAAGCTCAAAGAAATCTCATACATTCATGCCGAGGGATATCCCGCGGCGGAAATGAAACACGGTCCGATTGCACTCATCGATGAAAACATGCCGGTTGTGTTCATTGTGCCCAAGGATGCGATCTATGAAAAGGTCATCAGCAACCTTCAGGAGGTAAAAGCACGACGCGGACGCATCATTGCCGTTGCCAATGAAGATGATACCGAGATTGAACACATGGCGGAACACGTGATCCGCGTTCCCCGCACGTACGGCTTCTTCGGTCCGATTCTGAATATTATTCCTCTGCAACTGCTGTCGTATTACATGGCCGTTGCCCGCGGAACGAATGTCGATCAACCGCGTAATCTTGCGAAGAGTGTTACTGTCGAGTAGTTTCTGCTCATCCCTCACCATCGTATCGAGGCACATCATTGAAATCATCAATCACCTACAATAAGAACCAATGGGCGCTCATCCTCGGCTCCTCATCGGGGTTCGGTGCGGCCGCCGCTCGTTCGCTCGCGAAATCTGGAATGAGTATTCTCGGCATTCATTTCGATAGAGCGGCAACGATGCCCGCGGTCAATGACCTGGTCAAAGAACTTGAATCCACCGGTGTCAATGTCCGCTTTCACAACATCAACGCGTCTGATCCGGCGAAACGAAACGAGACACTTGATGCGGTCGCGAAGGAGTTCCAGGGAACGGATTCAACGATCCGCGTGCTGATGCATTCACTCGCATTCGGAAGCTTGAAACGGCTTGTCTCGACAAACCCGGCGGAAGCGTTAACACAAGCGCAAATCGAGATGACGATGGATGTTATGGCGAATTCGCTTGTGTACTGGACGCAGGGCATTGTAAGCAGAAATCTGATGACCAAAGGGGGTCGCATTTTTGCGATGACCTCTTCCGGCGGACACTCGGTGTTGTTAAACTACGGCGCTGTCTCAGGGGCCAAAGCGGCGCTTGAGTCATACATACGCCAGCTCGCCCTGGAACTCGGGCCGCTGGGGATTACGGCGAATACCATTCTCGCAGGTGTAACTGATACACCCGCGCTGAGAAAAATTCCCGGCGCCGTGAGCATGCTTCAGGTTGCGAAGGCAAAGAATCCTGCATTGCGCAATGGAACACCGGAGGACGTTGCGCGGGCAATCACTCTTCTTTCACACGACGAAGCATATTTCATTTCAGGGAATGTTATCTGCGTTGATGGAGGAGAAGACATCGTGGAGTACATCGGCCAGAAAGACGCGTGGACGCTGGAGTAGGTAGTGCCCCCAGTTTGAGACACTACCAGATCACACATGTGTTTGTGATGTTCTGTTATCTTGAAGTGTCTCGAGACAATGGGGAATGGGTAGTGGGTCTCTTTGAACGAACCCACTACCGGGGATGAAATCTTTTGATTCTCTTCCACAGTTTTTGTATACTGTGAAGGACTTCTCGCCGTAGCATCATTCAAATCTGGACAGGTAGCTCAGTTGGTAGAGCAAAGGACTGAAAATCCTTGTGTCGGGGGTTCGATTCCCTCCCTGTCCACATGAAAAAGGAGCAGGTTTACTGCTCCTTTTTTTGTAACGCATCCTTATCTTGCTGACTGGCGGGCTAATCTTCAGGTCCGTACTCCGGTACCTCGCCCCGGAAATGCTGGTAGATCGGCCTATGCAACTCACCGAACCGCCGCTGATACTCCTCCCGACTGATGCTGTTCTGCCAGAGTCCTGTCAGCATTGCCAGGCCGGTTATAAGAACAAACCCACCAATCACAAGAGTGCCCGGCAACCAGCCGGGTATTGACTTTGCTTTTATCGGCGACGTATGGGAAAGCGTGTTCTTGACGGGGCAAGCCGCAACGCAGAGCATGCAACTCGTACACTCGTCGCTCCACACCGTACGCGTTTTGTGAACCGCTATTCCCGAGGGACAGGCCTTGGTGCAGAGTTCGCAATCCACACAAGTCTCAGCGTTCCGCTTGATCTTCAATGGGCTCACCATGCCCGCGATACCAAGGAGTGCACCATACGGGCACAAGAACCTGCACCAGGCGTTCTTTATCACAAGGGAGAAGACAATCAGAATGAGAATTGTCCAGAAGGCAAACATGGAGAGGTCTGCAAAGAACAGATACATTTTGATGTCAGCGACTTTGTTGTACGGGCTATCGATGAACCTCTCCAGCGCCTCCAAGTCCATGCTCCAAATAGACGCAATAAAAAAGTACAGGAGGAGATATTTTATCGAGCGGAGCGGAAGATCCAACCAGCGGGGGATGGTGAGTGACCGTCCGAAGACTTTCTGCCCCAGCATCCAGAGTGATTCACTGAGCGAGCCGATCGGGCAGAGCCAGCTGCAGAAGGATTTCTTTACGATAATACTGACACCTGCAATTGCCAGAAAAATAAAGAGCGCTGCGGGATGGACACTATTGACTGTTCCGGACAGAACCCAATGCCTCAAGGACATCAAAGCGCTGATCGGGAGGAAACCTTCAACTCCCGGGGGACGTTCGTAGAATGGTCCGCTTCCCTGTCCCCATTTCATAAAAAGATAGAATTCTATGCCGATCCAGACACACAGGAGAGCGAATACCAACTGGATGAAGGAGCGCAGAAATTGGGAGTCGCAACGCAGTCGCCAGACTAAACGGCGGAGCGGGTTCGGTTCAGAGCGAAAATCTGGTTTCCGGATTCGCTGTTCGGGCGGAATTTTGCGCGGACGAAGTGCGTGATGAACGGTTTTCGGATTATTTGAAGGGAATAGAAACATATCTGAGTTCGGATGTTCTTCATCCGGCTTGGTTGAAAAGTCAACCAGTGGCCGATTTGTACGCCACCATTTTCATTTGCTTTGCAGTTTCAAGGATATTCTTGCGGACAAGGAGGTCATGTATCTCTGCACGAATTTCCGCCCACCGTTCATGGGCCGCACAAGGACTTCTGCCGGAGCATTCCGCGAATCCCAGAACGCAACTCGTGAGAAACCCGAGTCCATCAACAGCTTCAACGATTTGAAATAGTGTCATTTCGTGAGGTGATACTTGTAACGCGAAGCCGCCGGACGGACCTTTTTGAGATGAGAGCAGTCCCTTTGCTGTCAAATCCTGGAGGATTTTTCCAAGGAAGTGGTAGGGAATCCCGAGTTTTTTGGAGAGTTCCTTGATGGAGGTCTTTTCACCCGCGGGTCTCAGTGCAAGGTAACAGACGGCTTGCAAGGCGTATTCACAATGTCGGCTGAAGAGTAGGCTCATCATTTATTTCAGACTATTCTATCCGAATATAGCGACAAGTGTGTGAAATGTCAAGTGCTGCCTTCCCGCTCTTCAAGAGTTCAGCGCGCTGCTAAACTCGCGCCTCCACGCTCCGGTAATCTCATGCTCATCCCCGAGCATCCGGAATATCGCAATACATGCCTTCCGGGCTCCATCACCATCGTAGCTTCTGTCTTTGCGAATCACTTCGATAAATTTCTCCAGAGCTTTACCGAAGTTTTCATTCATGAACTCTCTTAAAGCATCGATGTATGCCCGCCGTACTGTACTCTCAGGCAAGTCGTCTGCATGTTGATACTTCTCCGCAAGATCACAGTAGGTGCGGATTGCCTCAGCTTGTTGAAACTGCTCCGAGTCCTCCTCGATGCCATTGATCAGGGCCAGTGCGCGGTTTCTGTCAGTACGCATAACAAGTCCGGCAAGAAGAACGCGTGCAGATTCGTGCGTTGGGTTTTTGGTGAGAAGGTCTGCGAGAAGTGATTGTGCTTCCGCGTTCCTTCTTTCTGCGAGGAGATTCTTCGCGGCTTCGAGTGCTTTCCGATGAGAATCAGGAAGATGTTTCTTGAGCCATTGATTGACGGCATACTCAGGCAATGCACCAGAAAACTCCGCCGATACTTTGCCGTCAACGAATAGTTTTACATTGGGTATTCCGCGAATACCGTACTCAGCGGAGAGGTCGGGATTCTTGTCCGTATCGATCTTGGCAAGAACCCATTGCGAACTTTGTTCCTGCGCGAGCTTTTCCAGAATGGGTCCGAGCATCTTGCACGGCCCGCACCACTCAGCCCAGAAGTCCACGAGAACGGGAATCTCACGGCTTCGCTCAATCACTTCGTTCTGAAAATTAACTACATCGTACATGACTCATTTTTGATTTTTGTTTGTGTGGGTTCGAACTCTCCTCGCTTGTGAAGGGAGGGGAGCCGCGCATGATCATTAGAGGAGAGAGTTGCTAAAAATTTCAAACTGACCCGCTATCTTGTATGCCCGAACGCGGATTGCGTTTATCCCAGTATCGGTAAATCACCATCCCGACTCCGAGAAAAATCAATCCTGCAATGGCCTGCATCGGTTTGTCAATCAACGTGTTTATGACAAACCAGAGCGAGCTTCCCACAAAAATCGCCGGCGTCACGGGATAACCAAATGTTTTGTACGGGCGCGGAGTGTCAGGCATGGTACGACGAAGAACAAACACCGCCGCACCGGTCAAACCGAAGAAGACCCAATCCACAAACACGACATAAGAAATCAGCTCGTTGAATGTCCCCCAGAACAGAATCAGTACGGCTGCCCAGGCCGACTGCACAATGATTGCAAACGCGGGTGTTTGAAACCGTGGATGGATTTCCGCGACACGACGGAAGAACAAACCGTCGTTTGCCATTGCGAAATAGATGCGCGGAGCGGTCAGTGTAAAGATTCCCAGTGTTCCGAGGATGGAAATGAAAATGGCAAACGCCATGATGCGTTCACCGGTCGGCCCGAGCGCGCTGCGCATTGCATCAGCCGCAAGGCGCGTAGATGAAGCGATTTCCGGAATGGGAAGCAGAAACAAATAGGCGGCGTTTGCGAGAAGATACACCGTTGTGACAGTCATTGTTCCCAGGAGGATCGCAAGCGGAACACTCTTCGTTGGATTCTTCGCCTCTCCGGCCGTGAATGAGGCATGCTGGGCTCCGCCATACGCCCAAAGAACGCCCACCATCGCAGCGGCAAATGCCCCGCTCATTGATTCCGGCATTGACCCGGGAACAGAAGTAACATTGTCCGGGGAACCCATCGAAAAACCAACAAGGATCAGTACCGCAATGCCGGCAAGTTTCAGCAATGAAAACGTGTCGGAGAAAACCTTTCCGAAACGGATACCGAGAACATTCATGATTGTCAGGACAGCCAAGCCGCTTAACGCCACTATTTGCGTCTCGAGTGGACTCAGTTCAACAAACGCGCCGATGAATGCTGCAAATGCAATGCTGAGCGCTGCGATTCCTCCTGTGTTTACAACAGCGAAGTATGCCCAGCCGAAAAGAAATCCAGTTTGCCTGCCGAAGGCTTTCGTGAGATACACATACATTCCGCCCGCCGAAGGAAACATGCCGCCAAGTTCCGTCAGCGAAAGAGCGCACGACATCGCAAGGATGCCGCCAAGAGCCCACGCCGCAAGCATCCACAAGGGGGATGGAAGATTCTGCGCGACGATGGATGGTGTAAGAAAGACTCCCGACCCGATCATACTCCCAATAGCAATCATTGTCAGGTCAAACGTGGAGAGTTTTCGTTGAAGTTCAGCCATTGGGCCTCGTTATGATTTTACACCGATGTACTTTCGCACGGCCGCAACGGCTTCATGCATTTCGTCAGGAGTACAATAAAAATGAGGAGAGAAGCGGAGGTGGTCGTCTCGTAACGCAGCAGTGATGTCGCGTCCTAATAGTTTTTTGAACACGGCTTTCTCATCCGCATGCCCGGGCACTTTGATCGCGGCGATTCCTGCCCTCGAACGCTTCTCGAGCGGCGAGAGAATCTCAATTCCGGGAATTTCCGCGAATCCTCTCAACAAAATATCGGTGAGTCCAAGCAGATGCTGTTCGATCGCGTCAATGCCGAATTCTTTGATGAGCTCCAGCGCCGCGTGCATCCCCCACAACGCCGGCATAGCCATGCTTCCTCCCTCAAACCGTCTCGCGCCGGCGGCAAGCCGTTGGGAAAAATTGTGGAAGTCCCACGGGTCTTCAACAGCAAGCCAGCCAAGAGAGGATTGCTGGATAATGGACTGCAGTTCATCGGTGAGATAAAGGAAGCCGGTTCCGTGTGGCGACATCTGCCATTTTTGTCCGCCGGCGCTCAATGCATCTATCTTCATTCGTTGAACGTCAATACGAACAGCGCCAACAGCTTGGATTCCATCAACGGCAAAGATTATTCCCTTGCTGTGACAAAGTTCTCCGATGGTCACAAGGTCTGCGCGGTACCCGGACAGAAACTGAACCGCACTCAACCCTACCATGCGCGTGCCGGGTTTCATCGAACCTGCAATCATCTCCGGTGTTACCACGCCATCATCACTGGGAATGAAATCCAGCCGGACGCCATAGCGTTGGAGATTGAGGAAAGGCCAGACGTTTGCCGGAAACTCCGCGGTGTTCAAGAGAATTCTATCTCCCGATTTCCACGGTATCCCCGAGGCAATAATGTTGATAGCATCGGACGTGTTCGCAGTCAGCGCGATGCGTTCCGGCGACTCAGCGTTGATCATCTCCTGGATGAGAACCTTCAGTCCTGCGATCATCACCAAGTCTGTTTGATATGTCTCAAGCCGGCCTTCGAGTCGTTCATGCAAGTAGCCGGTCATGGCGCTGACGACGCGTGTGGAAAGCGGACTTGTCCCCGCGTGATTCAGATAAATCTTTCCCTGTTGTGTATGGGGAAAGAACGTGCGTGCGTGCTGAAGGGACTGTTCAGAGAGCATGTGGTGTACGGTTCGTGGTCTCGATTGACGACTCCTTGATACTGCATGAAAGCGCGAAAAAGTTAATCATATGAGTGTCGAATTGCAAAGGGACAGACTCGGACAGCAGTGTCGGGCGTATCGGTTCATTGATTTTCTAACGAGCATTTCTTAACTTTTTACGTGGCAGTGCAAACCCAAAAGAAAAGTTCTACCAAGAAATCCGCGAAGACGGCGCCTGAAGACAAGCTCAAAGTCAACGGCCGCTCAAAAAATCTTCTGCGTTCCGGTGAATCCGGAATTCTTCTTATGCACCTCAAGGATGAGCAGATTAGTGGCGGGGACGCTCACGTCAAGCCCTCGGAAAGAGTGGTTCTCGCCGGCGAAGTTTCATCCCGGCTGTTTACCTATCTGAATGAGTTTCGGATTCCCACTCACTTTATGGAACGGGTTTCCTCCACCGAGTCGAGAATTCGTGAGCTATCCATGCTTCCACTCTCAGTCACGGTCTGGAATGTTGCCGATGCGGATTTCAACACACGGTTCGGCTTCCATGAACCCCGTGAGCTTCCCGTTCCCGTGTTCGAGCACTGGTGGAAGAAAAGTTCGGGCATGCAGATGGTGAACGAGTTTCACATGTATTCGCTGGGTATCGTTACTCCGGAGCAATACCGGTCAATAAACCGGATTGCCTCGAAAGCGAATATCGTATTGCGATCGTTTTTTGAAAGAAGAGGACTCAAACTTGTTTCCGCGTCGTTTGAGTTCGGTGTGCATGACGGACAGATGATGATCGGCGACGAGATTTCTCCGCGGACATGCAGGTTCAGGGATGTTCCCCAGAAATCATTCAGACATCCGCAGATTGATTGCACAAAGTCCACCGTCGAGGTGTACCGCCAGCTTCACGACCGGATAGTTGCGCGATAACATGACCATCACACGATTCGGTTATGGCGTTGTCGGGACAGTTGCAGCCATAGTGATCATTGGATCCGTTCTTGCGGGGATGTTCATATCGAGCGCCTGGATTTCGTGGATCATCATAGGGTTCCTGGTCTTTCTGCTGATCTTCACGCTGAATTTCTTTCGTGATCCTGAGCGCAATGTTCCGAATCGTTCTGACTGCGTCATTGCGCCGGCGGATGGCAAGGTGGTGGTCATTAAGGACATTCACGATGACGAATACATCAAAGGCGACGCGGTGCAAGTGAGCATCTTTATGTCACCGTTGAACGTCCATGTGAACAGGTATCCCATTTCAGGAACTGTTGAGCACTACCAGTATTTCCCCGGCGAGTTCATGGTGGCTTTTGAAGACAAGGCATCGCTGGTGAATGAGAGGACGCACATTGGCGTCGGGAACGGGGCGACGAAGGTGTTGTTCAAGCAAATAGCAGGGTTTGTTGCGCGCAGAATTGTTGCACCGATCAAGGTTGGTGATCGCGCCGTGATGGGGGAAAGGTTCGGGATGATCAGGTTTGGTTCACGTGTTGACGTCCTGATGCCGAAACGGATGCAAGTAAACGTACAACTCGGACAGATGACCGTCGCGGGAGAAACCGTGCTGGCCGTTGACCCGTCAGGTTCGCCGATGTCCCACAGCAAGAGTGCATGATGAAAATAACGCGTGCAGTCGTACCGAGTCTCTTCACCATTCTGAATATGTTTTGCGGATTTCTTTCCATCGTGGAAGCAAGCCGCGGCAACTTCACCGCGTCGTCATGGTTTATCATTCTGGCCGCGGGGTTTGATTCGCTGGACGGCATCATGGCGCGCATTACCAAATCTTCCTCCGAGTTCGGCGTCCAGATTGATTCTCTCTCCGATGTGATCTCCTTTGGCGCCGCTCCTGCTTTTCTTGTGTATCAATTGTATCTCCACCAAATGGGAAGTCTCGGGATCATTCTCAGCTCCCTGCTCATGGTGTTCGCGGGCATTCGACTTGCACGGTTCAACGTACAGCTTGTGGGATTCGACAAAGACCATTTCGTCGGGTTGCCCACCCCCATGAGCGCTCTGACCGTCTCTGCGTTTGTGCTGAATGTCTGGTCGCAGACGTCAGGCCTGTCGCTTCCCTCAACGAAAATTCTTCCATGGGTTCCCGTGGTTCTCGGCTTGTTGATGGTGAGCAAAGTGAAGTACGATACACTTCCGAAGATATCAAAACGCGCGGTTATGAAGGAGCCGTGGAAATTCCTGTTTCTCGCTCTTGCCGTGGTCGTTGTGTTTGTCACAGGTGGAAGCGCGATCCTTCCTCTTCTTCTCCTGTTCATTGCGTTGGGCATTGTGCGTTACCTCGGTGCAACCGTCCGGCATATGATGCATCATCAGCGAAGCATTGCAGAAGCAGAGTCCGCTGAACCATCGAAGGTGGATGCGTGAAGTTTCTGTCGCGCGTGACCATAACGCTGAGAACATCGATCCTCGATCCGCAGGGGAAGGCCGTTCACCATGCCGTGGAATCCCTGGGGATGAAGCAGGTGCGTGACGTGCGCATGGGAAAATATGTCGAGTTGAAACTGGAAGCGGCAGGAGAGGCCGAGGCGCGATCGGCAACTGAAGAAATGTGCAGGAAGCTTCTTGCGAATCCGGTGATGGAAGACTTCCGGTTTGAGATAGAGAAGATGGAGTCATGACGGACGGTAAAGTAAAATTCGGTGTGGTGGTCTTTCCGGGATCCAACTGCGATCATGACGCGTACTACGCGTGCAAGAATATTCTCAAGCAGGATGCCGAGTTTCTCTGGCACAAAGACGCCGACCTGAAAGATGTTGATGTCGTGATTCTTCCCGGCGGATTTTCCTACGGGGATTATCTCCGGTGTGGAGCAATTGCTCGTTGTTCGCCCATCATGCAGGAGGTTGTCCGTTTTGCGCATGCGGGCGGCACTGTGCTGGGAATTTGCAACGGTTTTCAAGTTCTGGTAGAGGCGGGACTTCTCCCCGGCGTCCTCCTTCGCAATGCATCGCTGAAGTTTGTGTGCAAGTTTGTCCATGTGAAGGTGGAAAACAGCGAAACGCGCTTCACGCATCTATACCAGCAGCGTGAAATTCTGTCCATTCCCATTGCCCACGGCGATGGGAACTACTTTACCGACCAGGAAACGCTGGCCCAGCTTGAAGAAGAGAACCGGATTGTGTTCCGTTATTGTGACGCGGACGGTTCCCCTACGGAAGAGTCAAACCCGAATGGTTCGCTGGCGAATATTGCAGGCATTGTCAATGCCGAAGGCAATGTTCTCGGTATGATGCCTCACCCCGAACGCGCGTCAGACCCCGTGTTGGGCTACACGGACGGGCAACGATTGTTTACAGGAATAATGGAAAGTGTCTGGTCCCGTTTTGCGGGATCAATACCAATCTCCGCTGCGGGCGGAAGGAGATAATCATGGGTAATCTTGGTGCGACAGAGATCATCCTTATCGTGCTTGTCATTCTCATTTTCTTCGGGGCGAAGAAAATTCCAGAGCTTGCACAGGGATTGGGAAAGGGAATCCGCGAGTTTCGCAAGGCGACACGCGAAATCGAGGATAACATCCAGAATGAAGTGCGCAAAGGTGATGACAAAAGCGAGAACAAGGGATAGTCTCCGGACACCGCGGCCGGAGTCCGGCTCCGGTCGCGCGTTGCTTGCCTGAACTCCGCAGTACGTTGTTTGTCCTTTCGGATCATTTCGTTGAAAACCAAACACACGGGTTGTGAGTGACCAATTTTAGCGCGACGCGAGAGGAAATTGCATCGGGCCGTACCACGTGTGAACGCGTGACGGAACGCTTTCTCCGGCAGATTGATGCCCGCAAAGAGTTGAATGCTTTTCTTTCCGTATCAGGCGAAGATGCGCTCAACCGCGCGCGGGCCATCGACAGGAAAATTGCATCAGGCAACGGGGGATCGCTGGCGGGCATGGTGATCGCCGTGAAAGACGTTCTTTGTATGAAAGATGGTCGCGTCACATGCGCATCAAGAATCCTGGAAAACTTTGTTTCGCTGTACAATGCGACTGCGGTTGAGCGTCTGGTGGCGCAGGATGCGATTGTTATCGGCAAGACGAACATGGATGAGTTTGCAATGGGTTCCTCGACGGAAAACTCGGCGTTCGGTCCGGTTCTGCATCCCCTGGATTCCACACGCGTTCCGGGCGGTTCGAGCGGCGGTTCATGTGTTGCAGTGGCCGCCGGAATGGCGCACACATCACTCGGTACCGATACGGGCGGTTCTATTAGACAGCCGGCGGCGTTCTGCGGCGTCGTTGGTCTCAAGCCGACGTATGGGCGTGTTTCGCGTTACGGACTTGTCGCGCTCTCTTCTTCTTTTGATCAGATCGGCCCGTTTGCGCACACAGTTACTGATGCTGCAATGGTGCTTCAAGCAATTGCAGGATTTGACGAGCGCGATTCAACAAGTTCCGTGCTTCCAGTTCCCAATTATCTTTCAACCCTCACCAAAGACGTGAAGGGTTTGAAGATCGGTTTGCCCGCCGAAGCCTTTGGTAAAGGATTGAATGACGAGGTTCGTTCATCAATTGAAGCTGCTGTTGATTCGTTGCGGAAAGCGGGCGCTATGATTACGGAAGTAGAGCTTCCTCATTCGCGGCATAATATTTCAACGTATTATGTGTTGATGACGGCGGAAGCTTCCTCGAATCTTGCGCGCTATGATGGCGCGCGGTATGGCCATCGATCGGCTTCGGCAAAAACGCTGACCGATATGTATGTCCAATCACGGACAGAAGGATTCGGCCGCGAGACAAAACGCCGAATCATGCTTGGCACGTATGTGCTTTCGGCGGGATATTACGACGCGTACTATCGCAAGGCGCAAAAAGTCCGGCGGTTGATTCAGGATGATTTTCTGAGTGCTTTCTCAAAAGTGGATTGCATTCTTATGCCCACGACGCCGACGACGGCATTCAAGTTGGGTGAAAAAAGCGAGGATCCGTTGCAGATGTACCTGTCGGATATTTACACTGTGTCTGCAAATCTTGCCGGCATTCCCGCGATGAGCATTCCCTGTGGAAACGACAGCAAGGGATTGCCAATCGGCGTGCAACTGCTGGCAAAACATTTTGATGAGGCGACCATTCTGAAGATTGGAGATTTTCTTCAAGCGCAATGAACCCATTCGTCAATTCCATACTTGGGATTCTCTTCCTTGCGCTCAGCGCGGCTGGTACATTTCTTATGTACAAGCTCTGGGGCTACCCGTTTGACCACGAGAAGCTTAGAAGCACAGCACCCCGACGATTGATGTTGGTCCATCATGCCATTGGCTACGCCTACGGGTTGCTCTACATCATCCTGATGGTGCAGATGATCCCGCGATTATGGACGTACGAAGTTGAGTTCCCCGCGCGAACCGTGGCCCATCTTCTTCTTGGTTTGTCCATCGGTATTCTTCTTCTTGTCAAGATTGTCATTGTCCGGTGGTTCAAACACATGGAATCGGAAATGGTGCCTTTTCTCGGGACAAGCCTGTTCGTGTGCACATTTCTTCTTATTGGTTTGTCGGTCCCATTCGCACTGAAGGAGCAGTATCTTCACAGATCGACAGTAGGTGGAAGCGCCTTCAGCACGGAGAATATCCAACGCGTGAAATTGGTCCTTCCCGGAGCCGGTTTTCCCCCCGAAACAAGGTTTGACGATCTTGTGACTGCTGATGCACTTGAGGAAGGAAGAGAAGTGCTTCTTTCCAAATGCGTTCAGTGTCATGATCTTCGCACGATTCTCGTGAAGCCACGGACCCCCGGAAACTGGGTTCAGACGGTGGAGCGCATGGCGGAGAGATCGTTGTTCACCGAGATTACCAAGCCGGAACAGCGGTTCGTTGCGACATATCTCATCGCAATCTCGCCGGAACTGCAAAAAGGGTTCAGCGGGAAGAAGAAACAAGAATCGAAGTCACGGGAATCCAAGGAAGTTGTGCTTGCCGGTTTTGCTTACAAGAACGATGCAACATTTGATCCTGTGGCAGCACGGGAAACATTTGAAGAAACCTGTTCTCAGTGTCACGGTTTGAAGAACATCGAACAATCCCCTCCGGCGTCGTATGAGGAGGTTACCGCTCTCATGTCGCGCATGATTGACAACGGTCTCGAAGCGCCTGAAGAAGAACTACAGATGATAGCATTTCATTTGTCGACCACCTATATCAAGGAATAACATCACGGGAATACCATGAGCGTTCTTGTCAACAAAAAAACCAGACTTGTCGTCCAGGGAATCACCGGAGGCGAGGGGACTTTTCATACAAAGCAAATGATCGACTACGGCACGAACGTCGTTGCTGGTGTTACTCCCGGAAAAGGGGGGACCTCGTATTCAGGGAATGAGAAGGACGTGTTTGCGCGTCCAGTTCCCGTGTTCAACACCGTTGCTGATGCTGTGAAGAAAACACGCGCGGATGTTTCCGTGATTTTCGTTCCTGCCGCGTTTGCAGCGGATGCAATTATGGAAGCTGCTGATGCTGGTGTTCATCTCGTTGTGTGCATCACAGAAGGAATTCCTGCGCGCGATATGGTGAAAGCGTACGAATATGTCAACAAGAAAGGAGTGCGGCTCATCGGTCCGAATTGCCCGGGTATCATCACGCCGGGTCAATGCAAGGTGGGCATCATGCCCGGCTTCATTCACAAGGCCGGGCGCGTTGGCCTGGTATCACGCAGTGGAACGCTCACCTATGAAGCCGTGTGGCAATTGACCGAGCGTGGTATTGGACAGTCAACGTGTATCGGCATCGGCGGTGATCCTGTTATCGGGACGCGCTTTATCGATGCGATCAAGTTGTTCAATGAAGACAGCGGGACCGATGCCATCATTATGATCGGCGAGATTGGCGGCACGGCGGAAGAAGAGGCAGCAGCATACATCAAGAAGAACGTTCGCAAACCGGTAGTGGGTTTTATTGCGGGAAGAACAGCTCCACCGGGAAGACGGATGGGGCACGCCGGCGCGATCATCTCGGGCGGGAAGGGAACCGCGGCGGAAAAAATGGCCGTGATGAAGGCCGCGGGAATTCACGTGGTTGAGTCACCAGCTCTTCTCGGCGAGACCATGCTCAGGGTACTCAGCAGGAAGAATCAGAAGAAGGCAAAGGCCAAGAGAACTTCGAGGAAGCGTACGGTTGCAAAGAAAAAAGGTATGAGGAAGCGAAAGTAGTTGTTTCCTGTTGTCACAATGATTCATTCATCTCCATACCATGAGGAGGTCACATGAGTAAAATGCTGATTGGAGCTCTCGTTGCGGCGGCCATTGCTTTTATCTGGCAGGCGATGTCGTGGATGGCACTTGGAGTTCACGATAACACGCTGAAGTATTCGGCAAACCAGGATCCCATTCTCGCGGCAATCGCACAGAATCTGACCGAAGAAGGCGTTTATGCAATTCCTAACGTTCCTCCGGGTACTTCCCCGGCAGAACATGAATCGTTTTCTAATGCAATGCTTGGCAAGCCGTCTGCGTTGGTTCACTTTACTCCCAGCTTTCACATGAACATGGGTGTACAAATGCCGGTGGGTTTCCTAATCAATCTTATTGCTGCACTCATCATGGCATTTATCATGTCGAAAACAGCTACAACGTTTGGTTCACGGCTTGCTGTCGGACTTTGCTTTGCGGTCTTCACGGTGTTCCAAAGTTCATTGATGATGGCGAACTGGTGGTATACGCCAATGCATTACCTGAGCGGAGAGATTATCGACACACTTATGGGTTGGGGATTGGCATCAGTGTGGCTGGCATGGTGGTTTGGAAGAAAAGCAAAAACTGCATAAGCCGTTTTCATGAATCATTCATAATTACAAAACTCATCAAAGGAAAAGTATGGCTGTTGAACGTACACTCGCGATTCTCAAACCCGATTGCGTAAGAAAAAAACTTCAGGGCGAAGTACTTGCGAAAATTCAGAAAGCCGGATTCAAAGTCCTCGGCTTGAAACAAATTCGGCTCACGAAGGAAACAGCGGGAGCATTTTACGCCGTACACAAAGGTCGCCCCTTCTACGATAGTCTTGTCGAGTTCATGTCCAGCGGTGCCTGTGTTCCTATCGCCCTTGAGAAGGAAAACGCAGTTGCCGATTTCAGGACACTTATCGGCGCAACGGATCCCAAAGACGCCGCCGAGGGAACCATCCGGAAAATGTTTGCCGACAGTAAAGGCGAGAACATTGTTCACGGTTCCGACTCTGTGGAAAACGGAAGAATCGAAGTCGGTTTCTTCTACGCGGAACGGGACCTCGTCGAAAGCATGTAACGATTCATGCCGCTCAAGCCCTGGAAAAAACTTTCCGAAGAAATCGTTGTCAAGAATCCTTGGTGGACATATCGCCGGGATGAATACGAGCTCC
>CAZJYO010000014.1:0-19975 GCA_964550275.1 uncultured Chitinophagales bacterium | reverse complement strand
CTTTCACCTCAAGTGAACAAGAGCAAAACCCTTGCCTCTCGACCGGCAATTCTCTACAATCTTTCATCACCATTCGGACCCCTTTCACCATGCCCCATATCCAGTCCGCCAATGCTGAATTGTATTACGAAGAATCCGGGTCGGGAAAGCCGCTGATTCTTCTTCCCGGCCTGTTGGGAACAATCGAGACACACTGGGCTGAACACGTTCCGTTATTCTCAAAAAGTTTTCGCACTATTGCGGTTGACCTTCGCGGTCACGGAAAATCAACCACCACAGAGCGGGAAATCCGCTTGCCCGATCTTGTTGATGACCTCGCAACAATCATCGAAACACTCCGGCTTGGTGCAGTCAGCATTTGCGGTTACAGTCTCGGCGGATACATCGCACTCGCCCATGGAGTCGCTTCGAGGTCAAACCTTCGCGGGCTGGTCATGCATGGCACAAAATTCTTTTGGTCGCCGGAGAGCATTGAGACAATCGTGCGAGGCCTTACTCCTGAACACATGAAGGCGGAAACACTTCACCGGTTGCGACGGGAACATCCGGCGACAGGCGATATCGATGCGCTTCTCCGATTGAGCATGAAGTTTATCACCAGTCTTTCTGAAAGCGGATTGAATGGTGAACAGGCAACAAGGGCATCGTTCCCTGTCATGGTTTCCCGCTGCGTGGCAGACGAATTCGTGACCCATGACGAAGCGAAGCGTCTCACACAACTGCTTCCGCGCGGACGGCTGGAAGAATTCGACGAGTGCAAACACTCTCTTGCCTCACTTTCGCCCTCTGTTTTCACTTCAACGTGTATTGATTTTTTCAACTGGTGTCCGGCCATTCGCATCAATCAAGAAAGGAGTTGAACATGCAGAAAGTATCGCGAAGAACATTCACGCGTCATTTGCTGGCTGCAGGCCTTCTTCCTTCCACGGCAATCCTGGCAAGGACGGAGCACAACCCTGACGAAAGCCCAACCAAGGCCGCCGGCTACACGATGACTGATACAGAAACCGGGTTGGCGAAAACATTTCTTGTCAACCACAACAAGAACATGGAATCGCTGAGAACGCGCGATCTTCCGAATTCATTGGCTCCCTACTTCTGTCAATCCTTTGCGCCTCCGCGCAGCGGGAAAAAATCATGACCGACAGGGAGATTCTGTTTGAGCCCGTAAGCGAGCTTTCGAAGCGCATCAAACGAAAAAAGCTCTCCCCCGTGGAACTCACCAAGGCATATCTTGACCGGATTGAGAAACTCTCTCCAAAGCTGAATGCCTTTGTCACCATAACCAGTGAACTCGCGCTCCGGCAGGCACACCAGGCAGAAATGGAGATCAAAGCCGATTTGTATCGCGGCCCGCTTCATGGCATACCGTACGCGGCAAAAGACCTCTTTGCGGTGAAGGGTCATCCCACAACATGGGGGTCCCGTGCTTATGCCGGGCAATCGTTCGATGAGGATGCAACAATTGTGAAGCGGTTGAAGGATGCGGGTGCTATTCTGTTGGGTAAATGTTCGATGAGCGAATTGGCCGGGGGCCCGCCCAACGCATCCTTGACCGGCGCGTGCCGGACGCCCTGGGATATCAGCAGATGGTCGGGCGGTTCCTCCAGCGGATCAGGTTCCGCTGTTGCCGCCGGCTTGTGTGCTTTTGCCATTGGGACAGAAACCTGGGGATCGATCATGACTCCCGCATCGTACTGCGGCGTCACCGGTCTCCGTCCTTCCTTTGGCAGAATCAGCCGTGCCGGTGCAATGGCTTTGTCATGGACCATGGATAAAGTTGGTCCACTATCCAGATCGGCTGAGGATTGTGCCACGGTTTTTCTCGCGCTGGCCGGGAAAGATGCGCATGATTCATCGACCATTGATGATCAGCCAAAGGTCTCATTGCAGAAAGCACAAGAGCAAACACATTCGTTGCGCGTTGGTTTCATTCGCGAAGATTATGCCAGGTGGGGCGACCCGCAAGTCGGAGAGGCCTTCCGGGAAGCGCTGAACGTATTTGCATCCATCGGCATAACGGCAAGAGAAATTTCTCTCCCGGACCGGCCGTTTGAAACGGTTGCTTCAACAATCATTGCCGCGGAAGAAGCATCCGCGTTCGAGCCGCTGGTGCGCGCGGGAAACATCGGAGGTCTTATCGATCCGGATCGGCGCGGAGAAATTCTTGGTGGGCAATTCATCACCGCGGTGGATTATCTTCGTTGTCAGCGCGTGAGAACAGAAATCGCCGCGGACTTCGACGCACTCTTCAACGACATTGACATCCTTCTTGGCTCAAGCACGCTTTCCTGCGCGCCCCCTGTTGAAGCGGACATGAAAACCATTTTTGCCGGAGGAAACTCCATCGAGGCGGCAGAAAATCTTCTGGGCCTTCCCGCTGTTTCGGTTCCTTGCGGATTTAACGATGATCATCTCCCTATTGGACTGAAAATTATCGCGGCGCCGTACGCAGAAGGAAGTGTTCTTCGCCTCGCCCATGTGTACCAATCATTGACGGAATGGCACAAGCGGCATCCAAGGATTTGAACCAGGCAACATTCATTGAGATCAACCGTACAACAAGCAGAATATCACCGGGAGGAACCACCATGAAAAGACTTTATCTTTCATCAACCGACAAGAAGATTGGCGGAGTGTGCGGCGGATTTGCAGAGTACTTTGACGTCGATGCAACAGTGGTCAGAGTTCTGACGGCTCTTCTCGGCATCATCTCAGGAGTCATCCCCATGCTGATTGCTTATCTCATCGCATGGATGCTGATTCCAAAGCGGCCGTGACCGACAGATACGGTCGAAATCTTGATTTTTCCCCCCCTTTTTCTTAAAGTTATCCCCACGAAATGATCCTCGGCAGTTTCCTTTTCACAACTCCGTAAACACCAATGTCCATTGCTGTAAGCAACCTCACCAAGGTATACGGTGAGCAAAAAGCTATTGACGCAATCTCCTTCGACGTCAAAACCGGAGAGATTCTTGGTTTTCTTGGCCCGAATGGCGCCGGCAAAACCACGACGATGAAAATTGTCACGTGCTATATGCCGCCGACTTCCGGGTACGTGGAAATCGACGGCATGAACATCTTTGAGAAATCACTCGAGGTGCGAAAAAAGATCGGGTATCTTCCGGAGTTGAATCCGCTCTATCTCGATATGAATGTTCTTGATTATCTTGACTACTCGGCATTGCTTCACGGCGTTGCGCGGCCACAAGTATCCCAACGAGTGAAGGCCATGGTGGATGTGTGCGGATTGGAATCCGTCCGCCACAAGGATATCGGCGAGCTTTCAAAAGGATACCGTCAGCGTGTCGGCCTCGCGCAAGCGATGATCCATGAACCTGATGTACTCATTCTCGACGAACCAACGAGCGGTCTGGACCCGAATCAGATTGTTGAAATTCGAAACCTGATCAAGCAGTTGGGCCGCGCCAAAACGGTGATTCTTTCCACGCACATTCTTTCTGAAGTAACAGCAACCTGCGACAGGGTGTTGATCATCAACGAGGGCAAGATCGTTGCAGACGGCACGCCTGAACAACTGCAATCGGATTTTCAGGGGGCGGAAACTCTTACCGTGGAACTCCACGCTCCGGGCGCTGACCCGCTTCAAACGGTTGCGCCGCGATTGAAGTTGCTCGCCGGGGTTACTTCTGTGGAACTGCTCTCACACGCCGGCCCGACATGCAAATTTGTTCTTCACACGGAAAAGGGGGCTGATGTTCGTCCGGAGGTTTTCCGGATGGCCGTCACCGGAAACTGGACGCTTCTTGAACTGCACCGGAAGGCGACCACCCTTGAAGAAGTGTTCCATAAACTGACCACTGTTTGACGCTGCCATGAACCTTACCAACATCGGAACAATTTACAAACGGGAGTTGCGCTCGTATTTCAACTCTCCCGTTGCATACGTTGTCATCATCGTTTTTCTTGCAATCATCGGCTGGTTTTTCAGCAGTAATCTCTTCCTCAGCAATGTTGCATCGCTGTATATCATGTTCGATTCCTTCCTTGTGAAGATTTTGTTCATGGTATTCGCGCCCGCCATCACGATGCGGCTTCTTGCGGAGGAAAAAAAATCCGGAACGCTTGAATTGCTGACCACAAAACCGGTCAGCGACGCTGATATTATCCTCGGAAAGTTCCTTGCCGCCTGGACGCTTCTCGCCGCAACCCTTGTTCCAACATTGTTCTATTTCTTTACGGTTACTTCCCTCGGCGATCTGGATTTCGGACCCGTGTGTACGGGTTACCTGGGCCTTGTCTTGCTTGGCGGAGTTTATGTCGCACTGGGCATCCTTGCCTCCAGTCTGACCGAGAACCAAATTATCGCCTTCATCATCGGGTTCCTCGTTGTCCTGGGGTTCTTCATGCTGGACAAGGTGGTAATGTATGCGCCCCAGGGCTTTGCGTCCACGCTGGAATTCCTTTCCACGGATTATCATTATTCGGGCATCGCGCGCGGCGTGATCGACTCGCGCAACATCATTTACTTCCTCTCGGTGATCAGCTTCACCCTGCTCCTGAGTGTTGTTTCCCTTGAACGGCGAAAGTGGTAGCTCTCCCATGACGGCACAAAAGAAATCCGCAAAATCACAAGCCCTCATGAAAATAGGGCTCGCACTCATTATTCTGGTGCTCATCAACATTATTTCCATCCGGCTGTTTGGCCGTCTGGACATGACAGAGCGGAGTATCTTCTCCCTTTCCGACGCCAGCAAGAAACTTGTGGGTTCGCTTGACGACAAAATCATCGTCAAGGCTTTCTTCACGGAGGATCTGCCGCCCCCCTACAACAACAATCGACGCGCATTGCTCGACCAGCTCAACGAGTACAAAGCGTACAGCAACGGCAACCTCCAGTTTGAATTCATTGACCCGATCGGTGAGAAAGCGGAGCAGGAGGCCCAGCAACAGGGTGTTGTGCCCGTACAGGTGCAGGTAGTCAATGAGGACAAGTTTGAGGCGAAGCGCGCGTTCATGGGAGCCGTCTTCTTGTTTGAAGATAAAAAGGAAGTGATCCCTGTCGTTCAGAATATGTCCTCGCTGGAGTATGACATCAGCAGTACAATCAAACGCCTTACAACGCGGGCGCGCAAGAAGGTCGGCTTTCTTTCAGGACATGGCGAACCGGGTCTCAATGAGTTAACCCGCATCAAGCAAGATTTGGACAAACAATACGACGTCGCGCCTGTTGATGCCGGAACAGGCCCGGTACCCGATGACATCACAACGCTTATTGTCATGGCGCCCAAGACCAGGGTACCGGAGGTGGCCAAGTATCACATCGATCAGTTCATTATGCGGGGCGGACGGGCGGCGTTCCTTTTGAATCGCGTCGAAGCAGACCTTCAGCAACAGTTCGGACAGGGCATTGACGTCGGGCTACAAGACTTGTTGGAAAACTACGGTTTGCGGCTTAACGATGATCTCGTCCGGGATGTGCAATGTGCGAACATCAGCATTGTGCAACAGCAATTCGGTTTCCAGATGCAAAGCCAGGTCCCCTATCCCTACCTGCCCGTGGTGAGTTCTTTCAGCCAGGATAACGTGATGGTAAAGGATCTGAAGGGGCTGGTCTTGTTCTTTGCAAGCTCGGTGGATACTACTGTTCTTGCAGGCAAGGGGCTGACGGCAGAAGTATTCATGAAAAGTTCAAAAGAAAGCGGCAGAAAGACAGAGACAAAGTATTTCCTTGTCAACCCGCTGGAGCGCTTCGCGCCGGCGGACTTCGTAGAAAAGGAAATCCCGCTTGGGATTACCGTTTCAGGTGAATTCAAGAGTCTGTATGCAAACAAGCCGGTCCCTCAAGATACATCTGCAGGAGTGCTATCGAATACCGCGCCCATGTTGTCGAGTCCGCAGACGCGCATTGTTCTCATTGGTGACGGCGATTTTGCGCGCGACCAGTATCTCAGCAACAAGGACAATCTTACCATCATGGCAAATCTGGTTGATTATCTTTCAGATGATGCGGGCTTGATTACCATCCGTTCGAAGGATGTCAGTCTCCCCCCGCTGGAACAGGTCTCTGAAGGAGCAAAGAAAATGATCAAGTACGGCAACATGTTCCTTCCGCCGGTGCTTGTTCTGACCTTTGGGTTGGTGCGATGGCGAATGCGACAGGCGCGCCGCAAAGCACTGGAGATTCACTGAGTACGCCATGAAACGAAACCAAACGGTCCTCATCGCCCTGATCATCGTTCTCGCCGTTGGTGCGTATCTGGTTCTTCAACGCCCGGGAGAATCCAGCGTTCAGTCTTCCGATCGCACAGTGCTTATAAGCTACGATTCCCTTGCCATCGACAAAATGGAAATCATGTCCCAGTTTGGATTGGTGGTGATTGAGAAGATAGCCGGCGAATGGATGGTGACGCAACCAGTTTCTTACCGCGCGGACAAAGCGGCCGTCATGGACGCTATTTCCAAAGGAGCGTCGATGGGAATTTCCGGGATTATTTCATCCAATCCCGAGAAACAGACCTTGTATCAGGTTGACACCACGTCCACGCTGGTAACAATGTATGAGAAGGAAACCGCGCGAGCGGCGTTCCGTGTCGGCAAACCGGGAAGTTCATTCAATGAAACGTATGTACGGATGGATGAATCCCACGACGTCTACCTTGTCAACGACGCTCTGACTCATGTGTATACAAAGCAGGTGAAGGATTGGCGCGACAAGGCGATTTTCCGTTCTTCCGCGGAGAATGTCTCCTCCGTGTCTTTCCGCTACGGCGACACAACATTTGTTCTCTCGAAACTTGACACCCTGTGGACTGTTGACGGAGAACCTGCCAACATGAATGCTGTCAACGCATTCATTACCGCAATCACCGGCTTCATGTCGGATGAATTCGTAGATACTCCTCCCGCTGTTGCCCAAGCCGGCGCAGGATCAATCGATATCGGCGGCACGCAGATTCATTTCTTCAACGGATCCAATCCGTCAACATTGCTGGTTCAAACTTCGGTATCGCCGCAATGGTTTGAGGTACAGTCATGGCGGGCAAGCCAGGTGTTGAAGCGTAAGAACGATTTCCAGATTCCATCCTAAATAAAAAGCCGGGCTGCGCACCCGGCATTTCTGTTCAGTCCACCTACCGTCGTCGTTCCTTTTCTCGCTCCGACGATCCGGAATTTCTGTTCGACCGGCTCTGATCTCCCCCGCGGCTACGGCCTTCTGTTGCCTGCACATCCTGTTTCCGGTCTTCACGCACCACGTGTGAATCCTCTCGCGCACGATCGTGTTTCGATTCTCGTATGCTTTCTTCGCGCCTGCGTTCATCACGCTTTCTCCCTCCCTCCGACTCCTTGAGCCGATCCGGCCGCGTACGATCAGGAAGATCAATACGCTCAATCTCCCTCCCCGTGTGATGCTCGATATCCGAATACCGTGGACCGCCCGAATGGACAATGCCGTTCTCGCGACGCGCATTGCCGATCACACGCGTCCGACGGATATACCTGTCATTTTCCCTCACCCTGTACACAAACCTATCGACGGAAGAACTCGTCATATAGCGGCAATCCACAAACGACCACCAGAAGTCCGGCGTTGACCATCTGACCGTCAGCGCAAAACTGTTTGCATAATATCCAAGCGGCGCCCATCCAACACATCCATCGCCGTATCGCCAATCCACCCATGCGGGAGCCCATTCATATCCGGGGACCCAAACCCATCCGTACAACGGATCGAAATGCCATCGTCCGTAATGATATGTTGCCCATGCCCACGGTTCGCGTGACGACCAGTACCAACCGCGCGGACTCCAAACCCATCTCCCAACCATGTATGGCCGCCAATCTCCTGCAACCCGTAGCGGACGCCAGGCACTGATTCCTTCATCGGTCACAATCCACTCCCCGTGGGGCCGAAGGTTTGACTGAAAGTGAAACAAGGTCATGGGATCATCAGGGTGGTCTGCGAACGAGAGAGCCGTTGAGGCGGCGAACAGTGCGGAAAGAAAAAAGGGCTTGAACATGGCTCGGACTCCTTCTTGTTGCAACTCCAAAAGGCAATGTCCATGCCAGTCCTAAAGGCGCTATGAACTCTCTTTCTTGTGAAAAGAGGAAAGGGTGTGTCTACTTTTGCAAGGCAAGCGCATAGAAAGCTCGACAGGGCCGGCTCTCCGGGCGAACAGGAAAAGCCTCAGGAAGAGTGCCGGAGCAGGTATGTTAGAATGGCTTTGTGAACGTGAAGGCGGTTTTCCGCTTGTTGAAGCACGATGGACTGTTTTCCATCGATCACGTCGCGGGTAATTTCCTCACCCCGTTTTGCCGGAAGACGGTGCATCACCACGCAGTCCGGCTTTGCGAGGCGCAACAACGCGGAATTCACTTGAAACGGTCTGAACTGTAACTGGGTCGAGACATGGCCATCGGAATCGCCAGCCGGCCAGAGGTCGGTGTAAATAACATCGGCGCCGTCAACTGCTTTCGCCGGGTCATTGACGATTTCCACACTGCCGCGGGTTCCGGCTTTTGCTTGCTCCAAAATCTGCGGATGCGGCTCACGCCCGGGCGGTACCGCAGCAACAAAATGCACCGGGACTTTCTCTGCAAACTCCAGCCAGGAATTCACGATGTTGTTGCCCGTCCCGACGAAAACCACCTTGGTCGAAGCGGAAAAGCGATGCATTTCCTGCAGGGTCAGCACGTCGGCAAGAATTTGGCATGGATGAACCAAATCCGTCATTGCGTTGATGACAGGAACAGTCGCGCTTTCAGCCAGCTGAATGAGGGTTGAGTGTTTTGTCGTTCGCGCTACTATGATCTGGTTGTAGCGCGAGAGAACGGTCGCTATGTCATGAACGGATTCCCGTGTGGCAATACCGATCGTCTCCTGCTGAAGGAATATCGGATGGCCGCCAAGCTGTGCGATGCCGACTTCGAAAGAGACACGCGTCCTTAACGATTCCTTTTCGAAGATCATTGCAACGCTTTTCTGATCGAGCAGACGCGGCGACGCCGGTTGGCCCTTCAGTTTTGTTGCTTCATCGAGAATACCCAGAAGGTCGTCCTTCGACCACACGGCAAAAGATGTCAGATCACGTTTCATAGGTTGAAAACTTCAGTGAGAAATGGAAACAAGCATTTTAGAACGAAAGCACCTTGCGGGCATGCTCAAGAACGTCGCTCTCCTGAACAAGAATTACCTGCTCAAGAATCCGCGAGAATGGCACCGGTGTATCCTTTGAACCCAAACGGCTCACAGGAGCATCAAGAAACTGAAACGCGTGCTCGGCAATGTAGCTTGCAACTTCACCGCCGAATCCGCCTGTCAACTTGTCCTCATGCACAACGAGCGCGCGGCCTGTCTTCTTCACGCTGGCCATCACGGCATCCTTGTCCCACGGAGCAAGTGAACGCAAATCGATCACTTCAACGCTGCGCCCTTCATCATGAAGTTTCAGCGCCGCACGGAGAGCCCAATGCACGGTTGTGCCGTAGGTGATGATCGAGAGCTCCGTCCCTTCATGGCGGACACGCGCCTTTCCAAACGGCACATAAAAATGCTCGCCCGGATTGGGTGCTTTCGCAAAAAACTGATTGTAGAGAAATTTTGGCTCGAGGAAAAACGTCACGCCGCGATTTCTCAAGCAGGCCCTCAACAATCCGACGGCATCATCGGCAAACGCCGGCGTTACGACACGCAAGCCGGGAAGAGTGGTAAATACCGCTTCAAGGTTCTGCGAATGGTACAATCCGCCGCCAATGTAACCGCCGGAAGCAAGGCGAATAACGATATTCGGTACAAACTGTCCGTTCGTTCGGTAATAGTCGTGGGAACATTCAATCAGTTGCTCCATTGCCGGCCAGAAATAGTCGGCAAATTGCGCGCCTTCAATAACAACCCGGATATCATCCCGGTACCGGGAAAACCCGTTGGCTGTTCCGACAATAAAATCCTCGGCAATCGGCGCGTTGAAAACCCGCCCTGCGCCAAACTCCTGCTGCATACCTTTTGTTACATTGAACACGCCGCCTTTTTCCTTTGACGCAACGTCCTGACCCCAGAGAAACGTATTGGGGTTCTTGCGGAATTCTGTCTTTAACGTCTCGTTCACCGCCTCCCGGAGCGTCAGCTGATTATCCATTGCCGGCTTCGCTGGCAACTCCAGCACGGCGTCGGCAGGAATGACTTCATCGGGAACGACAAAGAGCGTTGCTGTGCCAGGGTCCGGATCCGGGGAGGCCTCAACGCGCGCCGCGACCTCCTCAAGCTCGGCGCGGTTCTTTTCCTCAATCTCGGCAATCTCCGACTCGGAAAATACCTCCTGCTTGACGAGATATGCGCGAAACCGCTTCAAGGGATCATAGTGACGGACACGTTCGATCTCTTCCTTCGAGCGATACAAGTCCTGACGGTCGGAATTGCTGTGCGAATTAATCCGGACGCAATCCGCGTGGAGAATGGCAGGACCTTCGCCGCTACGAATGTAGTCCAACGCTTCCTGCATTCCGCGCCACGAATCAAACACATTGGTTCCATCACAATGAACTATCTTGAGATTGAGCAGCCCGGAAAAATTATCGGCAACGCGCGGATTGACTGAACCTTCCGCAATGGGGACGGAGATGCCGTATTTGTTATTCTGAATGACAAATACCACCGGAAGTTTTTCTCTTGCCGATCCGGCAATCGCCTCGAAGACATACCCTTCCGAAGCCGCCGAATCACCGAAACTCGCAAACGCTATCTCATCGCCGTCAAACCGCCTGATAGCCCGGGCGACACCGGCCGCGTGCAGCGCGTGATTTCCGGTCGCAGAGGAAACGTTCTGAACCCGGATGGAGGGCTTTGCAATATGATTGCTCATATGGCGTCCGCCGGAGGCAATATCACCCGCCTTGGAAATTCCGTTAAGGATGATTTCTTCCGCGGTGATACCCGCGGCAAGTCCGGTGAGCAGATCGCGATAGTAGGGAAAGAGAAAATCCTTGCTTTGGCGGAAGGAAAGTCCAAGGATAAGCTGAACGCCGTCATGGCCGACAAACGAGGAATGATAGGACCACCCTTTTCCCTGTTTGACGTATGTCTCGGCCTTCTGATCCAACAAACGCCCAAGATGCATCAGTTGGTACCAGCGATTCAACGTGTTCTTGTGAACCGTTATGCCGAGGTCATCGAGTCCGATATCTGATGTTTTTGCGCCGGTATGAGTTTCGAGGCCGCCTTCAGTCGACATGTTCCGCCTTTTAGTTGACGATAATCTCTGAAAGAATATAGTCCGTTTGACTCAGACAATCAATCAAACCGCAGTGTGAAGACACTGCCATCAAATCACTTCAACCGCGGCAACATTCAACCATCCAACCTTGCCGTCGCCCAACCGGACTTTCAGCCATTGATTAATACGGTCGGTCACCTGAACCTTCACCCCGCTGTGGAGGACGAACGCATCTGAACTCGTTTCGTCCGGCGAGTTTTTGATTGTAACAATGTCCGCCGTGACGATGGCGATGTCCGTGCGCTGTTGATCCTCGTTTTTTGCAATGGCGATTCCCAGCGATGGAAGAAAAAGGAGTCCGCACACCACGGCCGCAAGGAACATGAGCTTCCTCATCGCATACGATGAGGAGAGAAGCATGATACTGACGGCAATCAAGGCGCTCGCAAAGAACACATAGGCAAGCCAGATGTATCCCTCGGTGGACATGGCGTCCTTTAAGGCATCCCAGTAGTCCCAAAGAAACAGACGCGGCGTTACTTCAATTTTATCCGTGATGGCCAGGTTTGCAATCGCCAGGTTGTGCAGGATGTCATCATCTCCCGGCAGCAAACGCAACGCCCGTTCGTAGTTAAGGATGGCGAGGGCAATAGAACCGGATTTGTAGTAGGCGTTTCCGAGATTGTAGTACAGCGCGCCGCTTTCATATCCCTGCGAACGGATTCTCTCAAATGCGTCACGCGCTTCCGCGTATTGTCCCTTCTGAAACGCCTCGTTGCCTTGAACGAAAAGTTGATCCGGCGTCTGTGCAAACAGTGAACAACAAAACAGAAAACAACATGCGAGGCCGACAGAAATTCCCGTCACGCTTTCATCGCCCTTTCCAGATCCATAATCACGCGTTTGGCGCCATCGTATGTCTTTTGCATCGTTGTTGACTCGGTACTTCCGGGCGCGAAGCGGGCCATTTCGCAAGACTCCAGAAGTTCTTTGAGCGTTTGCAGCAACCCGGCGGGAACCGAACGCGTCGAGAGCGCGCTGATCGCCCGGTCAATGGACATGTCAGCCGGTGGAATACCGAGCCGGTCGCCAAGGTACTTCCACATAGAGCGCGTCACCTCATCGTAAAATGCAAGCTTCCGGTCGCCCGACCCTTTGTTCAGCAACTCTTCCGCGGTGCGCAATCCTTTGCGCGCGACCTTCAGTGCTTTCCGGCTTCGAAACCCCACGTCGTCCAGCCGATCGGCATTGCGCTGTCGCGAATAAACAAACGCACCGGCAAATCCGGCAAGCGGAAGCAGTGCCATCACCAGCAACAACGGATTGCCGAACGGGCTCTTTCCCTTTGGGGTTAAGCCCGACACGGAAAGCTTGATAAACCGAATGTCCTGGTTGAGAAGCTGGACATCTTCTTTTCCACTGCCGGAAATCAGCGGCGGGAGTTGTGAAGCACCTTGTTCAACGTCCAACTCGATGGGAGGCGACGTCAGCGTCACATACGATTTCTTGCCGGGGTCATAGAACGAAAATGTTACCGGCTTGATTGTTTTCTTCCCCGGGTAACGCGGGATCACAAGATATTCAAAAGATTTGGAGCCGGAGATTCTTTCGCTGTTACGGCTGATATTGTCGGAAACCTTCGGTGTGTATTGCTCGAAATCGGTCGGCAACTCAACCGCAGGTGATTCAAGAAGCTTCACGTTGCCTGTTCCGGCAATTGTCACTTTCAATGAAATCGGTTCGTTGGTCTTTGTTGTTTGCTTGTCAACCCTTGCGGTCATCGTAAATCTACCGACTGCACCGCGAAATGATGGCGGCGCTCCCGGGGGAAGCGGGTCCACTTTGATCCTGATCGCGTCACTTTTGACGGCATAGTTGACGCTTTGGCCAAACGGATCGCGGAAGAATGCATCAAACGGATCCATGGATCGTCGTGACTGCACCTGGACAACGGCTTCAACTTCAAACGGACTGATCTCCAGGTTTCCCGACTGCGTCGGAAACAGCGCCATTCTCCGGATGACACCAACCCGGTATTGCTTCCCGTTCACCGTCTCGGTGGTGAGAGAGATGTTCTTGGGATTTTCGATTTCTTCGCTCCAGAACCCGCTCAGCGTCGGGTTTTTCCCCGGAGAATAGTTCGATACGGAAACGCGCGTATACAGCTTGAACACGACATTGATCTGTTCGCCTTGTGTAACATGCGATCGATCCACTTCGGCGCGGAGAAACAGATTGTCTCCTATTTCACGACTGATATCGGGTTGCGCATTAGCACGCGCTTGTGGTTTCGCTGATGCTTTTATCACTTCAACCGTAACGGGCTGGCTTTTGTACACCGTGCCGTTCACTTCAATCGAAGCGGGACCAATGGTGAACTTGCCGATCTCCTTCGGCTGGAGGATGTAGCTGTAGGTTACAGAAGAAGACACCGCGCCATTGATGAACTGCATGTTGGAAGACTGGTTCGGACCGCCCATGATATGGAACTTGCCCAGATCGGGAAGCTGGAGATTCTTCCCTCCCCCCATCCCGGCATTTCCGAGCACGAGAGAATAGGTAAACTGCTCTCCCTGACCAACAGGATTCCTGTCGAGAACGGCTTGAAACACCGGATCCTGCGCGTGCAGAGACAGCGGCAGAAGCACCAAGGCAACGGCGAAGAGTATTCGTCGCACCATTACCAATCCCGATCTGTTTTGGCGCGGACCGCCTGCTTTACGCGCAATTTCTTCTGGACATCCTTCTCGTTGTTCCTCAATACGTCAAGCATCCGTTGGGCATCCGCTTTGGACATGCGTTGTTCCTGCTGACCTTGTTGCTGCTGTTGTTGATCCTGCTTCTGTTGCTGTTGATTCTGCTGTTGATCCTGTTGTTGCTGGTCCTGCTTCTGCCGGTCTTTATTCTCTTTTTGGTCCTTCTGATCCTGCTTGTCGTTCTTTTGATCTTTGTTCTGCTGTTGCTGCTGCTGTTGTTGTTTCATCTTTTCAATAGCGTACGACAGGTTGTATTTCGCGTCCTGATCATTCGGATTCAACTTGAGCGACTGAACGTAGGACTGGACGGCTTCCGGATACTTCTGCGCCTGGAGATGGGCATTGCCGAGATTATAATAAGCCGATGCCTGTGTTTTCTTGTCAGCAGATTTTACGGCCGCCTGTTCAAACTCCTTTGCCGATTCATTCAGCTTTCCCTGTTTATACAACGCATTACCGAGGTTGAACCGGCCTTCAACAAGCCCTTGCTCCTGCTCAAGGGCTTTACGATAGCTGACTTCCGAGTCCTCGAATTTCTGATCCTCATACTGGCCGTTGCCCTCGCGAACAAGAGACCGGACGGACTGAGCCGAAGCGGTCGCCGCAAGCACAAACATGGCGAGCAAACATCTCAACATCATAATCGTACCTCCTCCTCTTTGCGCAAAGGATTCCAGCGGGCAAGCCACCGGATTCTCTTCTCTGATATCAACAACTCCAACACCAGCAGGAGAATTCCCGCCGCCACAAAAATCTGAAAGCGGTCTTCATAGTCGGTGAACTGGCGTACACCGAGCTCTCTTTTCTGGAGAGTGTTGATGGACTTGTAAATCTCGTTGAGTTCATCCTGCGAGTTTGTTCCCCTGTAGTAGCTCCCTTTTCCAATATCGGCGATGCGTTCAAGGGAAACTTCGTCAAGCTTGGTGACCACTACATTGCCGGAACGATCGCGTTTGAAATCCACTTGTTGGCCGGAAGAACTATACACGGGAATCGGTGCGCCGGTCGGCGAACCCATGCCGACGGTGTACAACGTAACACCTTTCTTTGCCGCTTCTTCAGCCGCTTCGAGTCCCTCGCCCACGGTGTTCTCGCCATCGGTGATAATGACAAGCACCTTGCCGGATGGTTCTTCGAAATTGAATGATTCAAGCGCGCGCTGAATTGCGGCACTGATATTTGTCCCCTGGGTAGGAACAGCATCCACATCCACCACATCCAGAAACAGATTGGCCGCGCCATAGTCGGTCGTCAGGGGAAACTGTGTGTATGCTTCACCGGCAAACACAATCAATCCGAGACGGTCACCACCCAGCCGGCTGATGAGGTTGCGGATTTCCAGTTTGGCCTTCTCAAGGCGATTCGGCTTGATGTCCTCCGCTTTCATACTCATGGAAACGTCAAGCGCGATAAAAATATCCACGCCCTCCTGTTTCACTTCTTCCATCCGCGTTCCAATTTGCGGGTTCGCCAATCCCGCAACGAGCATTGCGAACGCGGCAATGGCAACGCAAAATTTGGCAATGCGTTTTGCCGCGCTGGCTTCTTCCGTCAGGCGTTCAAGAATTGCCAGACTGCTGAACCGGGCGAGATCTCTCTTCCGGATGCGACCCAGAAACCAATACAACAACACCAACGCAGGGATTGCCGCATAAAGGTACAAGTATTCAGGATGTGCGAAGCGTACCATATCAGGGCAACTTCCGCAAAAAAGTGTTCGAGAGAACAAATCCGCAGACAAACATGATCAACCCCAGTCCGACCCATCCGTAAAACAACTGTGTGTATGACTTGTATGCCTTGACTTCGATGCGCGTCTTCTCCATCTCATCGATTTCATCGTAAATCTGTTTCAGCGATTTGTTGCTCGTCGCGCGGAAGTACTGGCCTTTTGTCATTTGAGCAACCGTTTGAAGCATCTTCTCATCAATTTCCACGGGCACATTTTGATAGCGTGTGCCGAAAGGTGTTTGCACCGGATAGGGCGCCATTCCCTTTGTACCAACCCCGATCGTGTAAATGCGGATGCCGAACGTTTGCGCGATTTGCGTTGCGGTCAGGGGATCAATTTCACCGCGGTTGTTGACGCCGTCGGTCACAAGAATCATCACCTTGCTCTTGGCCTTGCTTTCCTTGAGCCGATTGACGCCCTGCGCGAGACCCATCCCGATGGCCGTGCCATCCTCCACCATTCCCGTCTTGAGTTGCAACAACAGATTCTTCAGAACCCGGTAGTCAAGCGTCATCGGACACTGCGTAAAGGATTCACCCGCGAACACCACAAGCCCGATGCGGTCATTCGCCCTGCCGTCAATAAACTGCTGCGCAACCTTCTTTGCGGCCTCCAGTCTGTTGGGCTGGAGATCCTCAGCCAGCATGCTCCCCGAAATATCAAGCACCAGCGCGATATCAATTCCTTCCGTGTACACATTTTCACCGCGCGAGGTTGTCTGTGGTTTTGCAAGGCCGACAACAAGCAATGCCAGGACAAGCATACGTATGGCAAACGGAAGGTGGCGCAATCGCTCTTTGATTGTCGGCTTGATTGACGCGAACGGACGAAGCGAAGAATAACGCACATCAACCGTGTTTTTTTTGTGCCTGCGCCAGTACCAAACCACGAGGGCGGGAATCAACAGCAATGCCCAGAGGTACTCCGGATTTCCGAATGTCGTATCAGCCGGCCACATGCGCGGGTTCCTGTCCTGCATTTAGATGTTCCGGCGCATGGGAGGCCGACTTCGTTTGCTCGACAACGTCATACGCCATCGCGAGCATACGTTCGTGATCAGACACGGCCGGTTCACATTTTGCAAACTTCACGAGGTCGGCAAGGCGCAGAATATTCTCCGTTGCATTCATGACCGGCTGGGCATGAAGGTGCGTTCCCAGCGCATGCATAATCTCATCCGTTGTTTGTTCCAGCGCGGCAATGCGGTAGCGGTTTTCAAAGTAGCGGCGGAGAATCTCTGTTGCTTCCGAGTAATACTGTTTGACGAGTCCTTGTTGCCAGAGTTTCTTTTCTTTGAGCGCGCCGAGTTCCTCCAAAGCCAGTACGTGTGCGAGCTTCGGGGGCGCCACGTAAGCGGGTTCGGGTGCTTTTTGTTGGCGTTTTTTCCAGTAGCGATAGAATGCATACGCCGCCGCGGCAACAACCAAAAGAACTCCGAGATACACCGCAATCTCCGCCCAGGAAAGGGGAAGAGAAAGAGGCGGCTTGACATCCTTGATTTCTGCCGCCGTATCAACCTGAACCGTGCTCACCGTCAGCATCAACGGATTCGTTGCCACGGAGCGAAATGCCGTATCGCCGGCCGTCTGATACCCAAACACAAATGGGGGAAGAATTGCCTGACCGGAATCGTAGCGCGCAACAACAATGTCTGCCGTTGAAACTGTTTGCGATGTCTGTGTCAGCGCAGGGCGATCAAGAATCGAAAAGCCGCCGAGCGTATCCCCGGCAAGAAGTTGGAACTGCACTCCGGGATCATGATTGATCTCCACATGCACCGTAATCCAATCACCGACAAGATATGACGTGGAATCAACCCACGCTTTCGCCCGGGGTTCACCTGCGTCCACGCGTGTACAGACACATGCCAAAACGATGATCGTATGGAGGATCGGCTTCATAACCGCTGTTCGCGCCGTTTGAAGAAATCGACAATGGGTTTGATATACGGCAGATCAATGCGGATGGGAATCGCATCAACCTTGTTGCGCAGGAAGAGACTCTTCCTTTCGGCACGGCGCGTCCGCCAGTATCGCTCAAATGATTCACGCACTCCGCGTGCGCCGGTATCCACCCAGCGCTCCTCACGCGTCTCGGCATCACGCAGCTTCACCAGTCCGATCGCCGGAAGCTCTTCCTCCCTCGGATCCGAAAGCTCCACGGCAATCACGTCGTGCTTCTTGCTGATAATGCCGAGAATCCTGTCATAACCATCGTCAATAAAATCGGAAATGAGAAACGCGATGGAACGTTTCTTGGTGACATGATTGAAGTACTCAAGGCCTTCCTTGATATTCGTCGCGGAGCCGGTCGGTTCAAAGGAAATCAACTCACGAATGATGCGGAGAATGTGGGCGCGGCCTTTTTTCGGCGGGACGAACCGCTCAATCCTGTCGGTGAACAAAAGAAGGCCGACCTTGTCGTTGTTCTTGATGGCGGAAAATGCAAGCACTGCGCAGATTTCCGTTGCCACTTCGTTCTTCATCGATGAAGCGGAGCCAAAGTTCCCCGACTTGCTGAAATCCACCACAAGCATCACTGTCAGTTCACGCTCTTCCTCAAAGACTTTGACAAACGGATGATTGAAGCGCGCTGAGACGTTCCAATCAATCGTGCGGATGTCGTCGCCGAACTGGTATTCCCGAACCTCGGAGAATTCCATTCCGCGTCCCTTGAACACACTGTGGTATTCGCCCGAAAAGATCTGGTTGACCATTCCGCGCGTCTTAATTTCAACGAGTCTGACTTTTCTAAGAAGCTCTCTTGTATCCATGGTATCGTCCGGAAAAAGAAAAACACAAAGGAACTACGTGCTCCCTCGTGCCGTGCATTTGCCCTTTGGATGTCTACGGAACTTCAATCTTGTTGAGCACTTCCTGAACCACCTGCTCCGACGTTACCTCTTCCGCTTCGGCTTCGTACGTTACCGCGACCCGGTGTCTCAGCACATCCAGACTGATGGCCCGCACATCTTCCGGAATAACATAGCCGCGACGCTTGATAAACGCGTATGCTTTTGCGCCCAACGCAAGGTTGATCGTTGCGCGCGGTGATGCGCCGTAGCTGATCAACTGGGCAAGATTTCCAAGATTATATTCCTTTGGCGCCCGCGTTGCGAACACAATATCCAGAATGTACTTCTCAATTTTTTCATCCATGTAAATCTCATTCACAACACTGCGGGCACGAAGGATGTCGTCCGGAGAAATAACCGGCTTGGGCATTCCCATCGTTCCTGCAACATTCGCCCTCATGATCGCGCGTTCTTCTTCCCGCGATGGGTAACCAATCTTCACCTTCAACATGAACCGGTCCACCTGGGCTTCGGGCAACGGGTATGTCCCTTCCTGCTCAATCGGGTTCTGCGTGGCAAGAACAAGAAACGGCTCGGGAAGCTTGTGTGTCTGTTCGCCGATCGTCACCTGGCGTTCCTGCATCGCTTCCAGCAGAGCGCTCTGCACTTTGGCGGGCGAACGGTTGATTTCATCTGCGAGAATAAGATTGGCAAAAATGGGACCCTTCTTTGTTTGAAAGGATCCATCTTTCTGGTTGTAGATCATGGTGCCGACAAGATCGGCGGGAAGAAGATCAGGAGTAAACTGGAGGCGTTGGAACTTTGCCTGGATTGCGGCGGCAAGAGTCTTCACGCTGAGTGTTTTGGCCAGCCCGGGTACGCCTTCGAGAAGAATATGTCCATTGGAAAGCAGGCCCAAGAGCAATCGCTCAACCATATACTTTTGCCCGACAATGACCTTCCCGATTTCCATCTGAAGCAGGTCAACAAATGCACTTTCTTTTTGAATCTTCTCGTTGATGGCTTTGATATCGAACGACATTCAACCTCCAAAGGTGGGTAACACGTTATTCTTCAATCGGATACAAACCGGCATGCGGTCTAACTTGTTTCTATATACGAAGATACGGAAAAAGTGTTTCTCTTTCCAGAAGGAAGCGCTCCCGTGAATGTGCATGCGTGGCCGCGAGAGACGCTTTTCAGATTGCTCAAATCTTCATTATATTGATACCAGCCCCAGGTTTTACATCCGCGTTTCTACCAAGGAGTTCATGAGTCGACGCCTGTTGTTGTGGTGCATGTGTGTCTTCTGTCCGCTCGTTACAAGCGGGCAGACCATCAGTCTTTCCCACCAAGTTCTTCAATTCGATACTGTCATAGTCAACATCAAGGACAGTCTTTCGTTCCGGATCCGCAACAACACGGGAGCGTCGGTTCTGATCACCGACATCAACACCACCCGGCCCGAATTTACCGTCAAGGATACTTCATTCAGTATCCCGGCAGGGGACAGTGCACAAGT
>CAZJYO010000013.1:15486-20270 GCA_964550275.1 uncultured Chitinophagales bacterium | reverse complement strand
TCCCGTTCCCGGGCGAGCAGCATTGCCTCACGGGGTGACATAACACCCAGCTGGCCGCCGTGATGGTCTATGACACGAACTTGCGGAACACGGATTTCATCATTGACACGCGCCTGCTTTTCTTTGCTGATGGTTGCCTCCTACAATGTGGATGTTTTTTCTCTGTTTTCTTTGGCCGCCCTGGCAATGAAATCAGCCAATGACATGCTGCCAAGGTCGCCTTTCGTATGCTGGCGAACGGCTACTGCTTCTGCAGATCTTTCCTTTTCGCCAACGACGAGCATATAAGGAGTCTTCTTTGTTTCCCACTCCCTGATCTTGTAGCCGATCTTCTCATTCCGGTCGTCCACTTCAACGCGCAAACCGGATGCTGATATATTATCGCAAACTTTCATCGCGTAATCAAGATGAGCTTCTGTAATGGGAAGAACCACACACTGCACCGGAGCGAGCCAAAGGGGGAAATCGCCGCCAAAATGCTCAATGAGAACACCAATAAATCGCTCAAGCGAGCCAAACGGCGCCCGATGAATGATCACAGGCCTGTGCTTTTGCCCGTCACTCCCGATATATTCAAGATTGAAACGCTCAGGCATAACGTAATCCACCTGAACGGTGCCGAGCTGCCAGGTTCGGCGCAGAGCATCCTGAACCATGAAATCAATCTTCGGTCCGTAGAAAGCCGCCTCACCGATCCCGACAAAGTACTTCAACTTCATTTCATCCGCAGCGCTTTGAATATCGCGCTCTGCCTGTATCCAGAGTTCATCCGCCCCGCCGTATTTTTCCTTGTTCTTCGGGTCCCTGAATGAAAGACGTGTCTTGAATTCCTTGAACCCAAGAGTCGTAAAAACGAGTTGAATCAACTCAATGACACTGCATAGTTCCGCGCGCAACTGATCCTGCCGCACGTACATGTGTGAATCATCCACGGTGAAGGATCGTACACGCGTCAATCCATTCAATTCGCCCGATTGCTCATACCGGTACACTGTGCCGAATTCCGCCAGCCGGAGCGGAAGTTCACGGTAGCTTCTCGGTTTCGAGAGATATATCTGATGGTGGTGCGGACAGTTCATCGGCTTGAGAAGATACTCTTCTTCGTCAACCTTGATGGGAGTGAACTGGCTTTCCTTGTAATACGGATAGTGCCCGCTGGTTTTGTACAACTCCAGATTTCCGATATGCGGAGTCACCACCGGAAGGTATCCACGCTTCCGTTGTTCCTCGCGGAGAAATGTTTCCAGCGTCTCACGCAGAATCGTTCCTTTGGGCAACCACACCGGAAGTCCTCCGCCAATCTTGGGAGTCAGCAAAAAGAGTTCAAGTTCCGTTCCGAGTTTGCGATGATCACGACGCTTCGCTTCTTCGAGCCGGAACAGGTGCTCATCCAGTTCTTTCTTCGCCGGGAAGGTGATGCCGTAGATTCTCTGCAGCATCTTGTTCTTCTCACTGCCGCGCCAATAGGCACCAGCCACACTGAGCAACTTGATTGCCTTTATCTTCCCTGTTGAAGGAATATGCGGGCCAAAGCAGAGGTCGGTAAAATCACCCTGATGATAGAAGGTGATCTGCTCGTCCTTTAAGCCCTCGAGTAACTCAAGTTTGTACGGATCGCTTTTCTTCTTGAAGTACGCTACCGCGTCCGCCCAATCCACAACCTCGCGCCTGTAGGGAACATCCCTGGCCGACAATTCCTGCATCTTCTTTTCAATTTTTTCAAGGTCGGCCGCAACAAGAGAGTGATCGCCCATGTCAATGTCATAGTAGAATCCATTTTCGATGGGCGGTCCGATGCCGAACTTTGTTCCGGGAAAAACACTCTCGATAGCTTCCGCCATCAGGTGGGCGGAACTGTGCCAATACGTTCGCTTCCCTTCATCATCTTCCCACTTGTACAATCGCACGCGTGCATCTTGAGTGATGGGTCGTGACAAATCCCATGTCTCATCGTTCACTGAAACAGCAAGCACTGCCCGCGCCAATCCCGCACTGATGCTCTCAGCGATTTGCATTCCGGTCACTCCGCTCGGGAAGGAACGGACTGCACCGTCAGGGAATGATATGTGGACCTGGCTCATAGCGTATAAAAAAAAGGCGTCCAACATACGGACGCAGTGAACCGCAACGTGATTGTGGGCGATACAGGAGTCGAACCTGTGACCTCTACCATGTCAAGGTAGCGCTCTAACCAACTGAGCTAACCGCCCATGAAATATTGACGGCCGGGTTTTGTACTGGAAGTGTTCTCTCAACTCATATCCGAGAGAGCACGACCGCTTGTACCGAGGATGGGATTTGAACCCATACGGACCTTGCGGCCCTCAGGATTTTAAGTCCTGTGCGTCTACCAGTTCCGCCACCCCGGCGGGGTAAAGCGCGTCTTCATCTGCCTTCCTGCGGATCGCGTTGCGAGAGGCGCCGATCGGATTCGAACCGATGCATAAAGGTTTTGCAGACCTCTCCCTTACCACTTGGGTACGGCGCCGAAAAGAATTGTCTTTCGTTCTTCTCTACCTTTACCGCTCTTCAGCTTCTTGCCGCGTTTCATATTTCTCAGTGTGAATCACGACAAACGGCCGGCGTCTTGTTGTTAATTCTGTCTTCCCGCTGTTGTGTCCGGTAATTCGGCGCGTTATGTCGTTGGTAACGCTCACTCAAAAAATAAACCCCGCCACCTGGTGGGATTTGGGGCGGCGGGGCCACTTTAAGAGGAAGTGTATTTACAAGGAACGTTCGGTGCGATTACCGACCGCCCCTTCGTCCCGTGTTACCGAGACAGAGCGGGAAACGGGATTCGAACCCGCGACATCAACCTTGGCAAGGTTGCGCTCTACCAACTGAGCTATTCCCGCATCGGCGGACAAAAATATACAAAACTTGCCTTCTCATTGCAAGCTGAAGAGCAGCCGATGCATCCGGCAAAATATACCGCAGCTGCTTCACTTAGTCAAGACCGGCTCAGCGCTGAATATCCAAAATTTGATACTTTAAGAGCCCCGCAGGAACCTTGATTTCCACGGTTTCACCTTGTGTTTTTCCCAAGAGGGCTTTTCCAATGGGAGACGTAACCGAAATCTTGTTCTCTTCAAAATTCGCTTCCTCCGGGGAAACAAGGAGATATTCAAACGTACCTTGGTTCTTCAAATCTTTGATTTTTACCCGGCTGAGAATATAAATCTTGTCGTTCGGAAGGTCCTTGGCTTCAATGATTGTCGCACGGGAAAGCGTCAGTTCCAGCTTGGAAATTTTCAGCTCAAGATGCTGTTGTTCTTCCTTGGCGGCATCGTATTCCGCATTTTCAGAAAGATCGCCATGCCCCCGTGCATCGGCAATCTTCTGCGCCATGACTTTTCTGCCGTTTGTCTTTAACTCGTGCAATTCCTGCTCGAGCGCGACCAACCGTTCCCTTGTCAGGTAAACGGTTTCTCCTTTCCCATTGGCAGACATGATACCTCCTCACAATCAGACAAAAATAATAGCCATCATCCGCACAAGGCGAATGGTGGCTAGTTCACAACTTCAAATCTCTACTATGAAAAAAGGAAACTCACATCACAAAAGCAAGTCATTTCCCGGCACTCTTTTTGGGCTCAACAAGAATCAGGTGTCCGAGTTTGTCACGCTTCGTTTGTAAATACTTCTTGTTTACGTCATTGGGATCCATCTCAAGTGGAATCCGCTCCACGATGGTCAACCCGTAACCGCTGAGGCCCACCACCTTCTTCGGGTTGTTGGTGAGCAATGAAATCTTGCCAACACCTAAATCCCTGAGAATCTGGGCTCCTATCCCGTAATCGCGAAGGTCCGGCCTGAAACCAAGCTTCTCATTGGCTTCAACGGTGTCCAGCCCCTCATCCTGCAATTTGTATGCCTTGAGTTTGTTCAGAAGGCCAATACCGCGTCCCTCCTGCCGCATGTATAACACTACGCCCTGACCACCTCGCTCGACCATGGTCAACGCCGCAACAAGCTGCTCGTTGCAGTCGCAACGCAAGGATCCGAAAAGATCACCGGTGAGACACTCGGAGTGAACACGAACGAGCGTTGACTTCTCCGGATCGATAATTCCCTTAACAAGCGCTATGTGTTCCTTCCGGTCTGTTTCGCTGCGGTACAACACAAGGTCAAAGTCACCGAACTTTGTCGGAAGGTGTGTCTGCACGATTCTCTGGACGAGTTTCTCACGTGTCATCCTGTATTCAATCAGATCGCGAACCGTGATGATCGTGAGCCGGAATTCCTTCGCAATGCGCATGAGTTCGGGCACTCTCGCCATTGTTCCGTCAGCGTTCATGATTTCGCACAGTACACCGGCTGGATAGAGCCCTGCGAGTCTTGCCAAGTCAACCACCGCCTCCGTATGTCCCGCACGACGCAAGACGCCACCCTCAAGCGCACGCAAAGGAAAAATATGTCCGGGCCGGGCAAGGTCGGCCGGCTTTGTGCCCGGGTTGATTAATGCGCGAACGGTTGCGGCACGATCCTGGGCTGAAACACCCGTGGTGGTGCCGTGAATGAAATCAATCGAAACGGTGAATGGTGTTTCATGCAGAGACGTGTTACTCTCCACCATGAGGTCGAGAGCAAGTTCCTTCGCCCGCACAGTCTCCAGCGGCGCACAGATAATCCCGCGGCCATGCGTCGCAAGAAAATTGATAACCTCCGGCGTAACAAATTCCGCCGCGCAAATGAAATCCCCCTCATTCTCCCTGTCATTGTCGTCAATAACAATAACGATCTTCCCCGCTTTGATATCAGCGATGGCTTCATCGATGGAATTG
>CAZJYO010000013.1:0-15476 GCA_964550275.1 uncultured Chitinophagales bacterium | reverse complement strand
CCGGCCATAATTTCCTCCGCTACTTTGTTTCTACTTCCGCTTCTTTGACAATCGTAGAAATCGCCGAGCGTTCAAACTTCATCTTGATGTTCTCTCCGACCTGCAAAAGAATGGTCTTGTCGTCCACGCCGGCAATCGTCCCGTGCAATCCTCCCGCAGTGATAACCTTGTCCCCCTTCTTCACGGCACTCAACAACTTCTCCCGCTCTTTCTGTTTCTTCTGCTGGGGACGCAGGATCATGAAATAGAAAATACCGATGATGAGGGCAAACATCAGCATGGTACTCATAATGCCTCCGCCGCCTGAATCACCCGGGGGCGGAGCCATAGCCAGAGTCAAATATTGTATCACGCGACCTCCATTATTCTATGATGATAGTGTTGTTTCTTGTGCAAGCCGCGCCATCAACGATGATTTCCATGCGGTGAATGTCCCTGCTATGATCTGTTCCCGCGCAGATGCACACAGCCAGATGTAAAAACTCAGATTATGAATTGACGCCAATTGAAGCGCCAACAGTTCCTGGGCCTTGAATAAATGCCTCAAATAAGCCCGCGTAAAATTTCTGCATGTGTAACAGCCACACTCGGAGTCCGGTGGTGCAAAATCCGTTGCGTAACCGGAGTTCCTCATGTTCATTTTTCCCGTCCGGGTGAACAACACGGCATTCCTTCCATTCCTCGTTGGCAGAACGCAGTCAAACATGTCGATGCCGCGTTCAATGGACTCAAGAATATTTTCCGGAGTTCCGACGCCCATCAGATAGCGCGGTTTGTCTTTCGGAAGAATCTCCGTGCAGACAGATGTCATTGCGTACATCACGTCAGCGGGTTCGCCAACAGACAAACCACCGATGGCATAGCCGGGAAAATCCATCGCGGTCAATGCACGCGCTGATGCTTCACGAATTTGGGGGAACGTGCTTCCCTGAACGATTGCAAACAAACTTTGGTCGTATCCATACAACGGCGATGTTTTGGAGAAATGCTCCATGCATCGACCCGCCCAGCGGACAGTAAGAGCGTTGGATTCACCTGCATACTGCTCTTCACACGGATAAGGCGTGCATTCGTCAAACGCCATCATGATATCCGACCCGATGACACGCTGAATGTCAACCGCCCGTTCGGGCGTGAACATGTGCTTTGAGCCATCCAGATGGGATTTGAACTCAACTCCATCTTCGCTGATCCCCCGCAGGTCCGATAAACTGAAAACCTGGTAGCCACCGCTATCCGTGAGAATCGGCCTCTTCCACCCTGCAAACCGGTGCGAGCCGCCGGCCGATTGAAGAACTTCCAACCCGGGCCGGAGATACAGGTGATAGGAGTTCCCCAGGATGATTCTCGCCCCAATCTCCTCAAGCTCCCTCGGTTCAACCGCTTTGACGCTTCCTTGCGTTCCTACGGGCATGAAAACAGGAGTATCAAATGTACCGTGGGAAGTGGAGACGGTTCCGGCGCGGGCACGACCATCGGTATGAAGCAACGTGAATATCACGTGCTAAAAGGTAGAGATTTGCACACTGCGAATCAAACAGGAATGGTCAGGATTCAGGATCGAAGAGCTTTTTCCGGAAAAGAAACCAAAACATCAGCACATACAGTCCGGCTCCACCAAGATCGGCAATAAGATCGTAAACACTCGTATTTCTGTTTGGAACGAACGCCTGGTGAATTTCATCGGTGAGGCCGTAGAGCGTGGTCAGCAAGACGGTGTAAACAAGTTCGTATCTTCGCGCGCGAGGGAAAACCCTCTGATGTCTGATGGACCAGTGAATCGCGGCGGCAAGAATGAAGTACAGCACAAAGTGGGCTACCTTGTCAAATCCCGACTTGCCAACGTCAGGGAGTTTTTCCGCTGGAATGGAAGAGCTGATGAAAATTAAAAGAGCCCAGCAGAGTGCGGGCCAATGATTGCGGAGGAGTGTTCTCATCGTGCAACGTCTTCGAGATGAAGAAGTGAAGCCGGAAGCCTCCTGAGAATATCCGTTGCCATCAGACTCCGTTCCCCAAGCTGTCGCGCGGCAATGTCCCCAGCCCTCCCATGAATGTACACCCCTGAATATGCCGCCTGAACTGGTTCGAGTCCGCCCGCGATCAGAGCGGCGATGACTCCGCACAACACATCACCGGCGCCTGCTGTTGCCATGCCCGGATTTCCCGTCGAGTTGAGATATGCACGCCCTTCCATCGAAGCGGTAACTGTCGGTGACCCTTTCAACACGATCATCGATCGAAGTGTCCGGCTCCATTTCACAGCAATGGAAGCCCGCTGCCTTTCCACATGGTGCGCAGAGACTCCCGTGAGCCGCGCAAATTCGCCGGCATGCGGCGTCAGGATGGTCGCGCTCTTTCTCTTCCGAAGGAGACCCCCGTGACCCGAGAAAGCCGAAAGAGCATCAGCATCGACAATCAGTGGTCGCTTTATTTTCGCAACAACCGAACGAACCACCTGCTGTGTTTCAACTTCAAGGGAGAGTCCGGGCCCGATAACGACGGCATCGGCGGAGTCTGAGCGCTTCAATATTTCCGCAATGGCGCTCTTGGCAATCGAACCCCCGGCCGTTTCTGCAACCGGCACAAGAATAACTTCTGTAAGTTTGCGTGCGAGTATTCCGTGAATTGACTTTGGAATAATCAGTGTCACCATACCGGCGCCCGTTCTCATCGCTGCAAGGGCCGCCAACACCGGAGCTCCCGTATATGCGCGCGACCCGGCAATCACAAGCACCTTACCGGCATCGTACTTATGAATGTTCCGCGCTCTTGCAGGCAGAACAACATCGGCGGGTTGAACACGTGCGTATTCCTTGTATCGTTTATACGCGACATCTGGAACCCCGATATCAACCACACGAATCTCCCCCGAACATTCCCTTCCCTCACCAACGTACTGCCCGATCTTCGCCAATCCCATCGTCACGGTCAAGTCTGCTTTGACTGCAATGTTACCGACATTTCCCGTGGACGCATCAACTCCTGACGGAATATCAACCGATGCGACGAAGCATGACTGCCGGTTTATCCAGCGAATCGCATCCATGGCGATTCCTTTGACCGCTCCGGAAAAACCGGTACCGAATATCGCATCAACAATGATGTGCGGCGCGGGAAGTCGTGAGAACTGTTTTAAAGAGGAAACCCACTGCTGACTTAACCCGGTTTCTTTCAAGCCTGACAGTGAGGACAATGCTGCATAATTCGTCTTGGCGTCATCCTTAATGTGGTTTCGCCGCGCAAGAATTACCACCACAACCTTCGCGCCGCGCAGCACAAGATGCCGCGCAATCACAAAGCCATCGCCGCCATTGTTTCCTTTCCCGCAAACAACGGTGACCCTTTTACCGCGGACCTGTCCGGAATGCTCTTCAAGAGCATCAACAAAAGCTCTCCCGGCGTTCTCCATGAGCACAAGCCCCGGCACGCGGAGTTTTCTTGTTGCGAGCCTGTCGGCCTGGCGCATCTCCTCCGCAGTCGCGAGGAATTGCATGGGTTGTTCCTAGAAAAGTCCCGAGGTGAGGTCGAGAATCAATGCCGGATAGACCCCGAAAGCAACAACGACGAGTGCGGAGAAAACCACCGCGGCAAGGGCAAGTTTGGATCCGGAATGATGCGAAGAGGATTCGCTCTCCTGGAAATACATCAATGTGACCAGACGAAGATAGTAATACGCGGAAACCACGCTCATAACCACGCCGATGATTGCAAGCCAGGTATAGCCGGCTTCAACGGCTCCGGCAAAGACGTAATACTTGCCGAGAAAGCCGGCGAACGGAGGAATGCCGGTGAGAGAGAACATGAAGATCGCCATCAATCCTGCAAGAAGCGGATTGCGTTTTGAGAAACCGATGTAGTCATCGAACATCAGGTTTCCGCCGTTCTCAGTTTCCAGCATGGAAAGGATCGCAAACGCACCAACATTCACTACGGCATACGCGGCGAGATAGAAAAGCACTCCCTGGCCACCCAACGCATTTCCCGCCACAACACCGACCAGCATGTACCCCGCATGAGCGATGCTGGAATACGCAAGCATGCGCTTGATGTTCGATTGCGAAATTGCCAGCACGTTTCCGATGATCATGGAAAGCGCGGCAATGACGGAGAGAACGCGTCCAAGAGACGAAGGACCCAGTTGGATAATGGGATACATGATGAGCAAGAGCGACGCAAATGCGGCGGCTTTCCCGGCTGTGGACATGAATGCAGTAACCGTTGTCGGCGAACCCTCATACACGTCAGGCACCCACATATGGAATGGCACAGCGGCAACTTTGAACGCCAAGCCGATGAGAAGCAATCCCAAACCCGCCGCCATCAACGGTTGAATCCCCCGGGTCTTGACATGGGCAATGATGCCTGTGAGTTCCGTTGTTCCACTCGCTCCATACACCAATGCAATGCCGTACAACAAAAATCCTGTTGCAAAGGCGCCGAGCAGAAAATATTTCAGCGCGGCTTCGTTGCTTGTGAGCCGGCCGCGTGCAAATCCGGCCATGACATAAAAACACACGGACATCAGTTCCAACCCGAGGAAGAAAATCATCAGGTCGGCCGCGGACGCCATGAGCATCATGCCTGCAATGGCACTCAGCAAAAGCACATAGTATTCTCCGTGGACAAGCGAGTGCTTCTCGAGATAGGATTCCGAAATCATCAGCACAAGTATGCCTGAAACACAGAAGAGAAGCGCAAGATAATTCGCAAACCCGCCGGTAGAAACCATTCCGGAGAACGCTGTTCCGGCATCAGGAATGCCGGCATACGCCATCCAGCCCGCCACGGCAAGCACAAGAATGGAAATACGACAATTGAGCTTCTCACTCCCCCGCTTCAAGGCCTCAATCGTCAGGACGACCAGAACTCCCAGCGAGACAATGCCAACCGGGGCTGTCGATACTATGTCTTTCATCATTGACATCATTCGTTACGATAGAAAGAATAACAGCCAGATACATGCAAACAGCGGAACCAGAATCGGCAGGCTATATTTCACAATGTAGCCGAAGAACGAAGGGCACTTCACTCCTGCCTGCTCCGCAATGGATTTCACCATGAAGTTCGGGCCATTGCCGATATAGGTCATCGCACCAAAAAAAACCGCCGAGATGGAGATCGCCTGCAAGTATTCATTATGGTTGCCGATAAGATATGCAATGTTGATCTGGTCGACGGGGACATCTCCCGCAAGGATCAAGTCATTGTGATAGCGTTGTAACGTGAGAAATGTCGCCTTCACCTCTTCTGCGTGATCACCAATGGTATGCGTCAGATCAGCGCCGCGTGTTTGTATCAGGTGCTGAACCTGGCTGATAATTTCACCATCCACAAACAATCCGATGGATGCGCTGAGGAAATTCAGATAGGTCGGGGCATTATCCAGAAAAGCGGAAAGGACGCCTGTTGCCCAGTAGAACTGACCAACCGTTGTAATGCCGATTGCCTGGGCGTTCATCTGAAGCCAATCCAACGCGGGAATCATGGTAATGAAGATGCCGATAAACAAGAATGCCACTTCCTTAAGCGGTTGAAAATTGAATCCGTTCCTCGCATGTACTTCTTTTTTTGTTGTGAAGTAGGATGCCGCCGCGGCCGCAACCATGATGACCTCACGAAGAAAAGGCGGATCGGTAATGAACACCGAGGCCACGATAATGCAGAGGAACAAAACATTGACGACTCCGGAAACCTCGCCATGCTCTCCTTCATCTTCAACCTTGTGCTGAAGCGACTCAGGCATGTCGGCAAACGACATCTTGTCGATGATGTAAAAAACAAAAAGAACTCCGGCAAGCACGATCAGCCATTTGTACCACAAATGCTCAGCCACCCAGAAAAAGGGAACGCCGCGGAGATACCCGAGAAAAAGCGGGGGATCACCAATCGGTGTCAGGGCGCCGCCGATGTTGCTGACGATAAAAATAAAGAACACCACATGATATGGCCTCACCCTGTAATTGTTCACGCGCAAATACGGGCGGATGAGTATCATTGAGGCGCCCGTTGTTCCGACGATATTGGAAATAAGAGCGCCCAGCCCGAGGAGAATAACGTTTGCAACCGGTGTTGACTTGCCTTTGATCCGGATATGAATGCCCCCTGCAACAACAAACAGAGAGCCGATAAGAGCAATGAAACTCATGTACTCGACGCCCGTGTGGAGCAACCGGGATGTGTCATGGAGACCGAAAAGGTAATACCCCGCAACTATGACGCCCAGCCCGATGGAAACATAAGGGTAGTTGCGCTCCCACCAATGCCGGTTGATAAATGGCATCACCGCAATTGCAAGAAGCAATGCAATGAACGGGACTATCATCCACGGACTTGGCGCCGGAATCACTGCGACGCCTTGGAAGGTTCGGATTCGAGTGAAACCATGCCTTGACGCGCCTGGGTCACACGTTCAACAACCTGCTTTGAGGCAAGCGCGGTCTTATCGAGAAACGTTGAAGGATAGACACCCAGCCAAACAATAAGCACGACAATTGGCAACAGCACAATCCATTCACGGAGGTTCAGATCTTTCAGGCCCGCGTTTTCCTGATTCTCGACTTTGCCAAAGAACACCCGTTGATAACTCCACAAGAGATATACCGCGGCAAACACCACGCCGGTTGATCCGATAATAGCGTACCAGGGAGATGCAAGAGGTTGGGATTTGAATGCGCCGATGAGAATCAAAAACTCACCGACAAATCCGTTGAGTCCGGGAAGCCCGACCGACGACAGCATCACGATCATAAAGAATGTTGCAAATACAGGCATGCTCTTCGCCACGCCTCCGAAATCCGCAATGGCCCGGGTATGCCTGCGATCATAGATCATCCCTACCAAAAGGAACAATCCCCCGGTCGATAATCCGTGATTGATCATTTGAATCACGCTTCCCTGCATCGACTCCTCCGTCAGCGCCAGAATGCCGAGCACAACAAACCCGAGGTGACTTACTGATGAATACGCGACGAGTTTCTTCAAGTCGGCCTGGACCATGGACACGAGCGCGCCGTACACAATGCCAACAACAGCGAGAGCAGCGATGTAGGGCAAAAATGTGAGTGTTGCCGAAGGAAAGAGCGGCAGACAAAATCGCACGAGTCCGTATGTCCCCATCTTCAGCAGAACGCCTGCGAGGATAACGCTTCCTGCTGTTGGCGCCTGGACGTGCGCATCAGGAAGCCATGTGTGTAACGGAAACAAAGGAACTTTGATGCAGAAACTCAGCGCAAAAGCCAGGAACATCCACGATTGAATCGCCATCGGAATGAAAGGCGCAGTAGCGTTCAATTCAAGCAAATCCGTCGTGAAGTGTCCGCCCTGCAGTGTCGAGGCGTGGTACCCAAGCCAGATAATTGCAACGAGCATCAACAAGCTTCCGGACATCGTGTACAGGAAGAACTTGATGGCTGCGTACGTTTTTTCCTTGCCGCCCCAAATGCCGATAATGAAGTACATCGGGATGAGAACAAATTCCCAGAACACATAAAACAAAAACGTATCCAAAGCCATGAACACGCCAAGCGTTCCTACTTCAAGCAACAACATGAGAGACACGTAGGATTTCAACCGGTGTTCAATGGACTCCCATGAAGCAAGAAGCGCAATCGGTGTGAGGAATGTCGTAAGCACAACCAGAAGAAGTGAAATGCCGTCGATGCCGAGATGATAGGAAACATTGAGTCCGGCAATCCACGTGTGCTTTTCCACAAACTGCATTGCTGGATTCAAAGCATCAAAATCGAGAAACAGAACCACGGAGAGAACAAACGCCATCAGGGAAGAGGCCATGCCGATGGTTTTGACCGCAAGCGGCGAAGGGTTTCTCAGAATGGTAATGGCTCCAGCCCCGACAAGCGGGAGAAGAAGAATTGAACTCAACAGCATGCCGGATTCCATTCTCTATTGTCCCAGCATCATGGCAATGATGATAATAACGCCGGCGACAATCACCGCCGCGTAGCTTTGCGTTACGCCATTCTGAATGACTCTCGCCTGGACACTGACCCAACCTACAAGCTTTGCAGTCGTATTCACCAGGCGATCAACCAGGCCGACGTCAATAATCCTCCAAAGAATCTTGTCTGATTCTTTTACAACCGGACGAACAACAGCGGCATCATATACTTCATCCACATAATACTTGTTCATCAGGAAACCATACAACCGCGGGAAGCGCTCTGCAATGTGTTGAGGAACATTTCCCCTTTGAAGATACCACCGTCGGGCAAGAAGTATCCCTCCAACGGCAATTGAAACAGAGAGAAGCATGAGGATGTATTCAGTCGTGTGAGAGTGATACCCCGCTGATGGCAGCTTTTGAGCGGCCGCGTAGAAGATCGGTTCGAGCCAGTGTTCGATTTCATTCGACCCTCCAAGCGCGGCGGGAATACCAACAAGGCCTCCAATCACCGAAAGAACTGCAAGCACCATCAGCGGAATGGTCATAATGCGCGGTGACTCGTGAGGATGCTTCGCATGATGGTCCCATCGTGGCGTGCCCTCGAATGTCAACGCCACCAACCTTGACATGTAGAACGCCGTAAGACCGGCGCCAACAAGTCCGATGAGCCACAGCATTGTTGAACCACTGGAGAACACTCTCCACAAGATCTCATCCTTGCTGAAGAATCCGGAAAAAGGGAATACGCCGGCAATGGCAATCATGCCGACAACGAACGTCCAATATGTTGCGGGCATGTGTTTGCGCAATCCGCCCATGCGCTGGATGTCCTGTTCTTCGTGCATCGCGTGAATAACAGAACCCGAACCGAGAAAGAGCAGCGCTTTGAAGAACGCGTGCGTCATGACATGAAACAGCCCGGCGGCAAAAGCCCCAACGCCAAGCGCGAGGAACATGTATCCCAGTTGACTCACCGTCGAGTACGCCAGCACCTTCTTGATGTCGTTTTGAACAAGACCGATACTTGCCGCTACAATTGCGGTGAGAGCTCCAATAACCGCGACGACTTCCATCGTAACGGGCGCAAGCGCGAAGAGAACAGAACAGCGCGCAATCATATAAATTCCAGCCGTCACCATGGTCGCCGCGTGAATGAGTGCGCTGACAGGCGTCGGTCCGGCCATTGCGTCGGGAAGCCAAACAAACAGCGGAATCTGCGCCGACTTCCCTGTCGCGCCGAGGAACAACGACAGGGTAATCCACATGGCGATTGGCGCACCGACACTCAGTGTTGAAGCGTGTGCGAATACATCGGTAAATTTCAACGAACCGAATGTTTCAAAGATGAGAAACATGGCGATTAAAAAACCGACGTCGCCGATACGATTGACGATGAATGCCTTTTTCGCCGCGTCACCGGTTGTTCCCTTTTCAAACTTCCGGTCATACCAGAATCCGATGAGCAAATACGAACACAACCCCACGCCCTCCCATCCGAGAAACATCAGCAGGAAGTTATCCGCCATGATGAGATTCAGCATGGCGAAGATAAAGAGGTTCAGGTAGGAAAAGAATCGCCAGAATCCTGGATCGCCGTGCATGTACCCGATGGAGTACAGATGAATAAGGAATCCGACTCCGGTAACAATCAACAGCATCAGGATGGAGAGCTGATCAACCTGGTAGGCAACACTGATGTCGAGACTTCCCGCCGCAATCCAGCGGAAGAGCGTCACGACGTGGGATCGGTCGTCAGGTGAACCACCCAGCATTTCGAAGAACATCATGCACGCAAGCACAAAGCCGGCACCCACCGTGGCGCTTCCGATGACGCCGACAATCATTTCTGATTTGATGCGACGTCCGAGAAGCCCGTTGATCAAAAAGCCGATCAAAGGAAGAACAATAACGTAGCCGATGAATTGATGCATCACGAAATCCGGTTTACCATTTGAGGATGTTCAACTCGTCAATGTTCACGGTTTGTTTGTTCCGAAAGAGCGAGATCACAATTGCCAATCCCACTGCCGCTTCCGCCGCCGCAACAGCCATCACAAAGAACACCAGCACTTGACCCGCCGCGTTGCCGAGATATGACGAGAATGCACAGAGCGTCAGGTTCACAGAGTTCAGCATTAGTTCAATGCACATGAACACAACTATCGCATTGCGGCGTGTCAGCACGCCGGCAACGCCAATCGCAAAGAGAATGGCGCTGAGAGTCAGATACTGGTTGATCGATATCGCGTCAACGTTCATATTTTTTTCTTCGCAAGAATCACGGCGCCGACAACCGCGGCAAGGAGAAGCAACGACGTCACCTCAAAAGGAAGAAGGTACTTCCCGAACAATGCGGCGCCCATCCCTTCAACCGAACCGATGGCCTCCGCCTGCTCCGACAGCCCCGAAGTTGTGCCCTCCGAAGCAAAAAACAGATACGCCATCTCGGCGAGGAAACCGAGACCAAGGACAAAGCCAAGCACCTTCGCAGCGCCAAGTTTCTCGGTCCGCCTTTGCTCTTCTCCCAGGTTGAGCAGCATAATCACAAAGATCACCAATACCATGATGGCCCCTGTGTACACGACAACCTGGATAACAGCAAGAAATTGAGCTTTCAGGAGGAGATACAGTGAAGCGATGCAGAAGAAGTTTGCGATAAGGCATATCGCACTCATCACGGGGTTGCGCTGAAACAGCATCAGGACGGCAGAAACAACCGCGCACAGCGCAAAAGTGTAAAAGAGAACTTGTTCTAGCAAGGAATCAGAAGCTGATACGTGATAAGGATTTAGGACGGGTCAAGTTAGGCAAAAAGATGAAGAGAATCAAAGGGTTTGAAGGAATTTGAAGCTCACCCGTTCCGGATCCAGGCAAAGACTTCCCGCATGGACGGCCTTTTGCCGGTGGAGAGTATTGCAATACGGAAAATCCTTCCGGCTATCCACATGGCGCCGTAAATCGAGACAAGCATCAGCACAATGGTGGCTACAATTTCCAATGCGGACGGCATTTGGATTGGAATCCGCAATGCCATCATCGTTGGTGTAAGCAACGGGATATAGGTAAGAACCGAAATCCAACCGGCATTCGGGTTTTGAATTGCGGGCAACGCAAGAACAAGCGGAATGATCAACACAATCACAAGATAGCTGTTCACTTGCTGGGCTTCTTGTTCGGTGGTCAATGGAGAGCCGAGGGCTATGAACACGGCGGCGTAAAACAAATATCCCAGCACGAAATACACCGTCAACAAGAGTGCGTGAACCGGATCCACAAGGTCGAATCCGAATTGAAGCGAAAGCGCCAATCCCATAATTCCCCAGAAGGCAAGCTGTGTGAACCCAAGTGCGCTCAAGCCAAGAACCTTCCCCGCCATTAATTCCGTAGGCGAACACGATGAAACAAGGATCTCCACAATTCTGTTCGACTTCTCCTCGATGACGCTTCGAACGAGAAGCTGTCCGGAGGTGAAGATGAGAAAGAAGAGCATCATCAGGAACACGTATGCCGAGAGAAAAACTTTTTCAAAGCCCCCCTTCTCCTCTTTTCCGGATTCGCTCAATTTGACGGGAGACAAATCAAGCGGTACTCTCAGCTCCGAGATGAGTTTTGGATCCAGACCGCGCGCTGCCGCCCGCTGTTCGCTCAGAATCTGTCGCAGAATATCCTCGGCGCGCTTGCTCAATCTGAAATCACCGGTGTGCTTCGCGCGATACTCAATCACCGAATCACCCTTGGCAACATTGCCGATCACAAGATATCCCACGATCTCGTCGCGCAATACCATCGCGTCCGCTTCACTGCGGAGTTTTTCCGCACTCGCTTGCGCATCCCGGATCCAGCGAACGAGATACCGCGGTTGGTCGTCCGGCAGACGATAACGCTCTTCCATACGCTTGGAAAACTCCGGAGCAATACTCCCCGCCTGATCAACAATGCCGATAACCTGGGCGACATCCTCTTCCTGCTGTGCAAAAAACGTCGGCAACACGCCAAACAGAAGCATCATGGCTGGAGTCATGAAGAGCGAAATAACAAAGGCCTTGCTTTTGACCTTCTCGAGATACTCCCATTTGGCGACGACGAATGCTTTGTTCATCAGCTTGCCGGTTGTCTCGTGTTGACGGACTGCAGGAAAATCGAATGCAATGACGGTTCACGAATTTCAAATTTTCTCAGATCAATCCTGCCCAGAAGAGAGGACAGAATCGTGTTTGTGTTCACCCCGTCCAAGAGTTCAAGCTCAGCGGAGTTTTCGTACACAAGCGCATTGCCTACACCTTCAAGCGACTTCAGAAACGCACCATCGCCATCGAACTCAAGGTGAACCGAGTTCCTTCCGTGTTGCTTTTTGATATCGCGGACACTTCCCTTCAACACAACCTTCCCCGCATTGATAAGGCAAATATGATCGCTCAGTTTTTCCGCGGCATCCATCTGATGCGTCGAAAAAATAACCGCCTTGCCGCGCTGTTTCAGTTCCATGAATGCATCGGTGAACAGCATTTGGTTGACGGGGTCAAGTCCGGAGTACGGCTCATCAAGGACAACATACAATGGGTCATGAATGACGGAGGAAATGAACTGAACCTTCTGCTGATTCCCCTTGGAGAGCTCCTCAATTTTCCTTCCGGTGTGATCAAGGAGTTTGAAGCGACTAAGCCATTGGTACGCCTCTGCCTTTGCCGTTGCCGCGGACATTCCCCGCAACTGTGCAAAGTAGAGAATGGTATCAAGCACCCGACTCTTTCGGTAGAGTCCGCGTTCTTCGGGAAGATAGCCGATGTGATTTCGCGTTTCAGGTGTGAATGGCAATCCATCGTAAGATATGACGCCTGAATCTGCTTGGAGGATATTCAGGATAATGCGGATACTTGTCGTTTTACCCGCTCCATTGGGTCCGAGCAAACCAAGCACTTGCCCGCGTCCGACCTCGAACGAGACGCCGTCAACGGCAAGTACGTTGGAGTATTGCTTCCTGAGATTGGACGCTTTGAGCATAGTGAGAGCGGCGTTACCTCACGGAGAGAGACGGTAGATCATTCGGGCGAACGGAATAGTTTCGCGCACGTGGTCCAATCCGCAAATCCATGAAACAGTTCGCTCGATGCCCAAACCGAAACCTGCGTGGGGAACGCTTCCAAACCTGCGAAGATCGAGATACCATTCAAACGCTTCTTGGGGCAGGTTGTGTTCTTTCAACCGTTGAAGCAACAAGTCCATATCGTCTTCACGCTGACTGCCGCCGATAATTTCGCCGTACCCTTCAGGCGCCAGAACATCAACTGCAAGAGCGACTTTGGGATTCTGCGGATCGCGTTTCATGTAGAATGCTTTTATCTCCGAAGGATACCTGTGAACCATTACAGGCCTGTCAAATTGCTCTGAGATAACGGTTTCGTCTGTTCCACCCAAGTCATTCCCCCAGGTAAAATCAATTCCTTTCTTCTTCAACATGTCCACTGCTTCATCGTAGCTAATGCGCGGCAACGGCTTCTTGACGTTCGCGAGGAATGCAGTGTTGCGTTCAAGCGTTTTGAGTTCGGCCGAGCGGTTCTTCAGCACCGACTGAACAATATGCTCGAGAAATTCTTCGGCGAGTTCCATGTTGTCATTGAGATCATTAAACGCGACTTCCGGTTCCACCATCCAGAACTCAGTCAGGTGGCGGCGCGTCTTTGATTTCTCTGCGCGGAACGTCGGACCAAAGACATATACTTTTCCGAACGCCATTGCTCCCGCTTCTCCGTACAACTGACCCGACTGCGTGAGATATGCTTTACCGAGATCGAAGTAATCAGTTTCAAACAATGTCGAAGTACCTTCACACGCGGCTGGAGTAAAGATCGGCGCGTCCATCAAAACGAACCCGCGGTTATCAAAAAACTCGCGGATAGAGCGAATGATTTCGTGACGCACACGAAGAATCGCATGCTGACGGCTGGAACGAAGCCAGAGGTGACGGCGATCCATGAGGAATTCCACGCCGTGCTCTTTCGGCGTGATGGGATATTCTTTTGCAATGCTTATGATTTGGAGATCGCTGACTTCTATTTCATATCCGCCCGGAGCTCTCTCCTGCTTCTTGATCGTTCCTGTCAACGCAAACGACGATTCCTGTGTCAGCTCGTCGAAACGCGCAAACACCTCATCGCTCACGACGCCTTTGACAAGAACGCCCTGCAGAAGTCCGGTGCCGTCTCGCATGACAATAAACTTGATTTTGCCGCTGGAGCGCTTGTTATACACCCAGCCGCGAACAGTTACAACCTCTCCCTCATGACGGGAAAGGTCTTCAATATACAATCTACTCATGGTTCCCTTCGGTACTTCGATTGGTCAACAGTGGATGGATGAATATAGAAAAGATGGCGGTGAGGAGCAATGAACGGCCTGATATTCGGCGGTCACCAACCATTTGGTGACCGAAAGGCGGAGAGAACCAATCTGGCGTTGCCAATACAACTTACGTCACGAAATGGTTCGTGACGGCTGGGACAAAGATGGCAGTGAGGAGCAATGAACCACGAATGCAAAAACGCCCGCCAACCTCTTGAGCTGACGGGCGCTTCGAAACCACCAGACTTCTACTTGGTTACGATCATCTTTTTGACTTCCGTGAATTGGCCAGCAGTTAGTTTGTAGAGGTAGACTCCACTTGCGAGGTTCGATGCGTCAAAGTTAATCGATTTATACCCAGCTGATTGCTTTTCATTGACAAGCACGGATACTTCTCTTCCGAGAATGTCGATCACGACCAGACGGACTACCGCGTCCTCTGCGAGTTCGTACCGTATCATAGTCATAGGATTGAAAGGATTCGGATAGTTTGCCGCCAAACTGAACCGTGGCGGAATCTCTGCTACTTTCGGGTCGATGTTAATTTTCATTTCCGGATCATCTTCGCCGCGACGAAATAGTATATAGTTCGAGGAATCACTCACTCCATTTCCGTTGTCTACTGCTCTGGTGTAGTAAGCAACGACCCCGAGCAATGTTCCAACTCCCCCGCACACTATTACCCGCTCATCGTCTGTGTACGTGTTAGACGTGGGCGTTGCAATCGTGTTGATGGTGGTTGGCAAGGCACACTGCTTGATGTCCGGACAGTAATAATTGCAGGTCTGGAAGTATCGCCGTACTTGATAGTGTTGCAGGTCGGCCTCAAGGTTGCTCGTCCAATCAACGCGAACAACTCCGGGGTTCACAATCGTGCCAGAAATACCTGTGGGCTTTTCCGGAACGGGATCAACCTTGTACACCCCCCCGGAAGTCGAAACATAGATGAGCGCATTGTTCAGCGGGTCAGATCTGAGCAGATGGAGCGGCTTGGGAAGGCTAGCCGTACTCACTTCGGTCCACGACGTACCTCCGTCGGTTGTTTTGTATATCTGCTGTCCGTTTCCCGTTATGATCCAAACATGACTCGCATAACCGGGATATGAGGGGTGCATCAGAATGCACTTCGCGCCGCCTGCAGATGTAAAAGGAATAGTCAGTTGCGACGGTTCTGACGAGAGTCCATTCGTCGATTTCCACAACCTGTTCGATTCGGCAATGTATATGGTGTTCG
>CAZJYO010000012.1:0-20440 GCA_964550275.1 uncultured Chitinophagales bacterium | reverse complement strand
TGGTGCTCACCTGCCAATTGAGCATCGGGTGGAACAAGGTCGGGACGGTAACAATCTTCCAACGGCGCAATCGATCCAGCGATAAGAACATCTCGGTCCGGAAAACTCTCGCGGGCTTGCTCAGCTAATCGAACGGCGGACTGCATCACCTGCGCCGACCGGTCTGGAAGATTGGCTCTGCGGAAGGTTCGCTTCGTTGTGCGGAATGTATTTGTCGTGATAATGTCCGCACCGGCCGCGATGTACTCCTTGTGAATCTGAAGCACGGTTTCCGGATGCGCGAGAAGCGCGTTCGCCGACCACAAAGGTAATCCCGTATCGACGTCACGGTTGCGCAGCTCTGTTCCCATGGCACCATCGAGAATGAGGGTCTCGCCTTTAGCAAGAAGATTGCTGAATGTGTTAGCAGAATTCATTATTAATCCCGCGCCTGCCTCAAAATCTCGTTCGTCAAATTCAATATCGGCTGTGTACTGCGGTAATTCTCCTCCAGCTTGACCACAGCACAACCCGGGAATTGCTCCGGGAAGTCCAGAATATTTCTCACCGTTGCTCCCCGGAACGAGTAGATAGATTGCGAATCATCTCCAACAACCATGATGTTCTTGTGTCGTTCCGCAAGAAGGCACACAATGTCCGCCTGGATTCTGTTGGTGTCCTGGTATTCATCAACCATGATATACTTGTACGCATCGCCGAGGGATCTCCGAACGCGCTCATGTTCTTTCAGGAGTTTCTGCAGAAACACTAACAGGTCGTCGTAATCCATGAGGTTGTGTCGGGCCTTGTATCCGGCGTACGCGCTCTGCATCTTTAGAATATCGTCAAGATGATCGGCATACTGGGGATATTCTTCTTTCAGCAAGTCCTTGATCGGCGTAAGCGTATTAACAGAACGGGAGAACATATCAAAGAGCGTCTGCTTCCGCGGGAAGCGCCGTTCCCGTGTATCGAGTTTCATTTGTGTTCGAAGCAGGTTGACAACATCCTCTGCGTCGCCCTGATCCAAAATGCTGAATGAAGATTCAAAGCCAATGAGCGAGGCGTACTTTCTCAGCACGATATTCGCAAAGGAATGAAATGTGCCGCCGGCGACTTTTTCGCAGCGTGCATCAAGCAAGATGCTTGCGCGACGTAGCATTTCCTGCGCCGCCCTTCGCGTGAATGTCAACAGGAGAATGGATTCGGGTTTCACGCCAAGTTCGACAAGGTAGGCAACGCGGTAGGTGATCGTCCGCGTCTTCCCTGTTCCGGCGCCGGCAATGATCAGATGGGGCCCATTCGTGGATGTCGCGGCTTCGTACTGCGCCGGGTTGAGTTGGTTCTTGTAGTCGATCTGAAATCGGCCGGGTTTTCCAGCGTCAACAAGAACGGGCGACTCCGGTTTCTTCAATACGTATTTTTTGACCTTCTCCTCCATACCTATCCACCTATCTGACTCATTGTTCGCTCGGGACGGACAAATCCGGCCTGGTTGATCAGGTGTCCGCGTTCCTTTCTATGAACAGCCCTGATGATCGCTTCAGATAGGGAAGCATCATCCTCTCCACTCCGCAACATTGCTCGAAGATCCAATTCGTCCTGCGAGAACAGGCACGTCCTGAACTTTCCATCTGATGTGAGTCGAACACGGTCGCACGTTGAACAGAACGGATGCGAAACGGAACTGATGATACCGATTTCTCCGGTACCATCAGCAAACCTATAACGAGAGGCGGGCGCGTGCTCTTCTGCTTGTCCGATCGGAACGAGACGATGCTCACGCTGTATCACCTCCAGTATCTCATCCGAGGCAATCACCTTTTCAGGATTCCACCCGTCATCTTTCCCAATCGGCATGAACTCAATGAACCGGACGATGTAGCGGCCGGAATGCGCCAACGATGCAAACTTCAGAATCTCCGATTCATTAAAACCGCGAACGAGCACTACATTCAGCTTCACCGGCGCAAGCCCAGCATCAACCGCTGCTTCAACGCCCTCCCAAGTCCGAGGGAATTCGTCGCGCCGGGTGACCGCTTTGAATGTTGAGGGGGATAACGAATCAAGACTTACGTTGACGCGATGCAGTCCGGCATCCGCGAGCTGTTGCGCTTGCTCTTTGAGAAAGTAGCCGTTCGTGGTAAGTGCGATATCGTGAAGCCCGTCAATCACGGATAACATCCTCACCAGAACCCGAAGATCTTTTCTCAGTAATGGTTCACCGCCCGTAAGGCGGATGTGACGAACCCCGAGAGAAACGAACACGCGTGCAAGTCGCGCAATCTCTGCGTACGTCAGCAAGGCATCACGGTGGAGCCATTGCATCCCCTCTTCCGGCATGCAGTAGTGACAGCGGTAGTTGCAGCGATCCGTGACCGAGATGCGCAGGTCGGTCACGACCCGATTGTAAGCATCAACGAGCATTCTACTGATCTGTGCCATGTCCCGCGGTTTCAGCAGATCCCCACATTGCCCCAGTGGCCGTGAATTCTTTCTTCCAGATGGGAACGGATTGCTTGACGGCGTCTATGGCAAAACGGCAGGCCTCAAACGCTTCACGGCGATGAGCGGACGAAACAGCCGTTACAACGGCAATATCGCCTATCCACAACCGGCCGATGCGGTGAAGAAGAACAACATTCTGCACCGGCCACCGCGAACGGATTTCATTTTCAATCTTCGCCATCTCGCGCTCCGCCATCGGAACGTAGGCAGTGTATTCGAGACGATCAATCGTCACTCCATTCGAATGATTGCGAACCGTACCGACAAAAAGATCAATGCCCCCGGAGAGCGGGCTTTGGACCTTTTCCCACACTTCGGCAAGTGCTATTGGCCGTTCAACAATTGCTACGATAGGCTACCCTCCGCTCACCGGCGGGATAATACACACCTCATCGCCGCCGTGAATGTGATGATCGAATTGCACATACTCAAGGTTGACAGCAAGCCGGACGGCCGAACGCCAGGGAAGAAGTTCGGGATGCCGGCTGCACAGCTGGTTGAACACTGCCTCACCCGTTGCGCTCGCGGGAAGATCGATCCGCAGTTCCTCCGCACCGACAACATCGCGCACCGGTCCGAACAATTTCACAACAATATTATTCATCCATCACTCCCGCAAAATGTGCCGCTCCAAAAAGCGCCGTCTGGTTGTTCATGATGACTTCGACGGGCATTTGTTTCAGCAGTGAAGTGTATCTTCCTTTATCGAAGAATGATTTGAGAAATGGCCCTGTCCGGATACTGTGGATGATTCTCGGCGCGATGCCTCCTCCGACAATGACTCCTCCGGTCGCAAGGAACTTCAACGCGAGATTCCCGGCTTCGGCGCCATACACTGAAATGACCAAGTCCATGGTTTGCGCACATGCCTCATCGATTCCCTCAACCGCGACCTGCGAAATTACTGCGGAGGGATCATTGGAAGCCAGGCGCTCCGTGAGCCAAGCCGGTTCCTCCGATGATCGCGCCCGGAAGAATTCATAGACATTGACAATTCCGGGTCCGGATACGATCCGTTCGTAACTTGTTCTTCCGAATTTTCCGTTGAGAAATCTCAGGAGGTCACCCTCGGTTTCGTCGCGTGGACCAAAATCCGTATGGCCCCCTTCTGAAGGAATTGCCTGGTATCTTCTGCCGTTCCAGAGAAGCCCCCCTTCGCCCAACCCAGTCCCGGCTGCAATAACCGCTATCGTGCCGCGTTCCTGCCGGATTCCCCCGTTCAAAACCACTTTGTCTTCCGGGGAAATTCTGAGCGCCCCATATCCTGTTGCTTCAAGATCATTGATCAATCCGACGCTCTCCAGACCAAGCTGGGAGGCAATCTGGCGGGCATCAACATCCCAACCGAGGTTCGTCAGCTTGCTCTTTCCATTCACAACAGGTCCGGCAATGCCAAACGCCGCAGATTCAACAATGTCCTTCCTCCCTGCGAGGAAAACCTTCAGCACATCCCCAAGCGATTGATACTCCCTGCTCGGATAGCTTTGATGAAACCGTAAGGCAAGTTGATCGCTTTCGTGTTCAAAAAAAGCAAGACTCGTTTTCGTTCCACCGAAGTCTCCCGCAAGGATCACGCTGTCTCCTTTTTCGATAAGAGCGAGGCCGCCGGCGCGTCGAGAAACCAGACGGGGCCATCCGCCGGCAACACCGACTCGGCGGGATACTTTCCCGGTTTCCTCTCCACAACTTCCCGGACAATAGTCGCTTTTGATTCTCCCGACACAAGAAACATCACCTTACGCGATGCGTTGATGACGGGAAATGTCAATGTTACGCGACGGGAGGAAAGACCCGGCACAAACACGTCGACCGCCAAGCGTTTGCGTTCGCTTAACCCCGCAGTACCCGGAAACAACGAAGCGGTGTGTCCGTCTTCTCCCAACCCGAGGAGAAACAGGTCGAACACGGGAATACTTCCTTTGAAATGTGTCTTCAATTGGACCTCATAGGCGAGAGCCGCGTTCTCCGGTGAGTGTTCGGTCATAACGCGATGAATGTTTGACTTTGGGATCAACGCTTTTGCCAGAAGGGCTTCGTAAGTCATGTGGAAATTACTCTCCGGTGAATCCGAGGGAACACAGCGCTCGTCGCCCCAAAATACGTGAACGCATTTCCAGTCAAGGTTTTTCTGTGCAAGAAGCTCATACACCGCACGCGGCGTTGATCCTCCCGAAAGGGCAATGGATGCACGCCCGTTGTTTGTGACTGCGGCAGAGACGCAGGTGGCCATTGTCTCCGCCGTCGCCAGCGCAAGCGCTGTTGTGTCGGGATACACATGGAGAGTGGCACTCACCGTGTTCTCCCGAGAACTGTGTTCACCAGCGCGGCTAGCGCCAACTCATAAAGCTTGTCATGATATAAATCATCCAGTTCCTTCCCGAGCACTACAGCGGCTGAAGACAAATCCGCGGGAATGAAGTGTCTGGATACTTCGCCTGACGCCGAGTGGACTGTCATCGCGATACAGCGATGAAGAACATCCTCCTCCGCTGACATTTCCAATCCATTGGCACAATGAATTCGCACACCTGTGATGGAGCCCGCCGGATTCTCTGTTTCCTGCCGCTCTTTCAGCGCGATACTGATTGCGTGTTCACCGCTCCTCACCGTCGCCGTGTATAAACCTGATTGCATTGCTAACTCCCGAAGCGGCGTCCACTGCAGACGGGACGCGAGCCAGCCCGCAAGCAACATCGAGGCGCCGAGTCCGGATTTATACGGCATGCGACTTACGGAATAAGAGATTTCAATCCGATCAATTTCCCTCAAACTGTTTCGCATATCAGGTGGATCAAAGATCTCCGCAAGGGCAAACCTCCATTCCTCACCATCACTCCAGGCAAGATCGCCGAAACTCGTCCTGCGCGAATGCCGGTTGATAGATGAAAGCCAGAAGGCAACGGATGTCAGCGGGTTTCTATCAACGGAGGTGTCGACAAGAACGCGATCGGCTATTTCCACCAACAACGGAAGTACTGCTTCATGCTGATCAATGCGCGACTTCCACAAGAGGATTGCCGGCACGTCGGGAACCAGTAATGATGTTATGACGCTGGGGATCTTATCGATATCCGTCCCTTGTGCTGCAAGGTTGATCTGTTCACAGCACACCTGACTACTCCCCGGAACGGGAAGTGAACAGCGCGCGGAAATCCATGCATCAAGCCTTGGCGACGTTGCGTTGCGCTCGGTAAGCACCAGGAAAATTCTCGCGGGATGATCTGCTGTAATGTCATCAAGGACGGGTTCAAGCTGGTGTATTATGCTGATGTCATCGGCAACCACAACAAGGTTGGCGGAACATGCGCGCACGACAGGATTGCCCTCTCCTGCCCCTGCATTCGGGATTGGCTTCCAGAGATGTGCCAGCTCGGTTTCGATCGCGGCGACATCTACGTGCCGCGGCTTCTCAATCAAGAGCGTTTCGGACGACAAAGGAATTGAAGGTTTTGTCTGGATCATGTTTTCGCGTGCGGACTGACAACGGTTAACCAATGCATGAGACAACCTGCCTACGACGTCTTGCGTCCATCGTCAATATTGTACGAGAGTATTCGTTCAAGCGGCTTGCGACGGATGTCTGGAACAGTAACACCATCTGCCGGATAGCCGACCGGAATCAGCAAGTACGGAACCTCATTGAACGGGCGTTGAAGAATCTCGCGCAAGAATCCCATGGGGCTGGGAGTGTGGGTGAGGGCAACAAGCCCTGCATGGTGAATAGCCGCCAAAAGAAATCCGCAGGCAATGCCGACAGACTCATCGACATAGTAATTCTTTTTTTGTGTTCCATCTTCGACGCTGAATTTTTCGCGGAAAACCACGATGAGATACGGGGCAACTTCAAGAAACTCCTTGTGCCAGTCTGTGCCAAGCGCCGCCAAATCGTCCAGCCATGATTGCGGCATGCGATGTTCGTAGCTCTGCTTCTCCTCTTCCTCCGCGGCAACACGAATGCTGTGTTTGATTTTGGGATCATCCACCACCACAAATTTCCACGGTTGCTTGTTTGCCCCTGAGGGCGCTGTTCCGGCCGTCGCCACAATCGCTTCGATCAACTCCCGCGGAACTTTCCGGTCCGAGAACTCCCTGACAGACCGCCTGCGAGAATACAGGTCGCGAAATTCTGTCGCGCGCCGGAGCATGTCCTCTTCGGACCACAGAACAACATTCAATGGAATTGCCTTCGGCGGTACCTTGGTATTCATGGCTTACGTAGTGCGTTGTGTGTTAGAGAATATAGCCATCGAAGGTCAAAATTGCTTGACGGATTGGACACTTTTTCCCGCGGCCTACCCCAAACTCCCTCATTCAGTTGTGACCTGTGCTATTGACTAATGGTATGCAGATTGTAAATTACGCATGAGGACCATTGACTGGAATTAATGTCTCACGGTTCATACAAGCAGGAGCGGGATATGAATAGCTTGCGGTTTGAATCCTTCTTCAATGGAAACAGGGATGTTGAGATAAAGCAGTATGAAGTCCTGCAGGGACTCAAAGCGTACACCGACGAGTTCCATCGCAACCGGTTGTATCCTGCGCTTTCCGAACTTATTGAGTTGTACACCACGCTTCAGGATTTCCTGCAAAAGAAAAACGACTTCAAGCTTCCGCAGAACCTCAAAGACGTTGACTTGGAACACCAGCACCTTGTTTTTGAATCACCGAATCAAACGCATGACGACATTGAACGCGCAGTAGATCTTATCGCATGGGCCATTCCGCAGTTGGCCAACCGAATTGACGAAGGAAGAGAAGTCTATAACTTCGTGGAGGAACACGTCGCTATTGAGGAAGTCGGGATTATGCCGATGTACAAAGAGGAAGGATACTGGTTTGTCCCCGACCATACGATATCCGTTCTGCATTTATTGCGATACAGAGTGAGCTTGTTTTCTTCGACATCGGAACGGTTCCGCACATTGCAAACACAAGTTCTCGAATCCATTACACAGTCCTTCATTACGCAAACGCGGGAATCACTCAAACTCGATCTCATCGAGCGGTACCAGGATCTTCCGAATCCCGCAACGTACGCGTGCGAAACAGATCTGGAGTTCCCGTTTGCCGCGACGATTCTTCCCGTGGCAAAGCGAAAACTGATGTCGCATCTTTTTTCCTGACGGCATGCACGTTTACCGATGCCCCCATTGCCGGCAGATCGCTCCGGCACTCATCAAGCGTTATAGGACCAAGGCTGAAAAGGCGATCGTGGCACGGCTTCAGTCGCTCACACCCGCATGGAATCCCGCCGCGGGATTGTGTGAACGCTGTCTCTATCTGAATGAATTCCCGACGCTGGCCGAACATTTCGCTTCCGTGCAAAACGGCTCTGTGTTTCGCTCGCGGCTCAAGAACGAGTTCGCATTGCTTCCCACTGCACTCCGGCTGAACGCAGACCCGCGTTTCACCGGTCGCGGCGTCACCATCGCGTTCATCGATTCGGGTTTCTTTCCGCATCCGGATCTGCTGAAGCCGCGTAAACGTATCAAAGCGATTGTTGATGTCACAGACGAAGCCCGGACGTCCAGCTATTTTTCCCAGCCGCATCCCGAGAGCTGGCATGGAACCATGACTTCGGTTGCCGCGGCAGGGAGCGGTTCGCTCTCGCGCGGACTGTATCGCGGTCTCGCACCGGAAGCAAGTGTCGTCTTAATTAAAGTGTTGGATACACGCACCGGTAGAATTAACACTGAAAATATCACACGCGGCTTGCGATGGGCCATGGACAACAGGAAGCGTTACGGCATCAACATCATCAGCTTGTCGGTCGGCGATGATGACCCCGCCACGCTTGAGGAAAGCCCCGTTGACCAGGCGGCCGAAGAGGCCGTCAAAGCCGGGATCGTTGTGGTTGCGGCGTCCGGCAACAACCCGAGCAGGGCAATTGTCCCGCCGGCAAGTTCGCCATCTGTTATTACTATCGGCGGATTGGATGACAAGAACCAACTGCTTCCTCACTTGCGCACGATGTACCACTCGACATACGGAACAACCGTTGATGGGTACAGAAAGCCGGAACTCATTGCGCCCGCGATCTGGGTTGCCGGAGCAATCCTTCCGGGGACGGATCAGTTTTTGGAGTCGAAGGTTCTTTTCAGGCTTTTAAATGCGTCACCGACGGCAGCAGCGCGGCTTTTTGAGGACTATCGGGGAAATCTGGCCACAGCGCCGAAAACTCTCATGAAGGGAGACTACAAGGGTTGGTGCAGGGAGCGCATCGCAGAGATGAAGTACGTCGCGCCATTTTACAAACATATTGATGGAACTTCATTCGCAGCGCCGATTGTCAGCTCCCTCATCGCGCAGATGATTCAGGCATGTCCTCACCTGAAGCCTGCGGAAGTAAAAGCCATCTTGCTCAAGAGTGCCGACCTTCTGCCGGACATTCCCGAGGATCAACAGGGCTTTGGCGTCCCCAATCCGCGCAAGGCAATCTCGGCGGCAATGCGCGCACGGTCGCGTTCCATTGAACCGGGCATCCACAAAGAACGGGAAGGCGTCGCGTTCATCTACAAGAACCCGGACGCATCGTCCGTGTGCATTGCCGGCGAGTTCAACGGCTGGAACCAGTACGAGATTCGCTGCCATGAAGTTGATGAAGGACTCTGGAGTTGCTGGCTCCGTTCACTGGAAGCGGGGACGTATTCGTATAAGTATATCGTTGATGGCGAGTGGAGAATTGATCCAACGAACGACAGGAAAATTCCAGATGGATATGGGGGTTGGAACAGCGTGGTGGTTATCAATTCTTGATGACGGCTTCCTTCTTCAAAGTTTGAACAGAGAGGAAGGAGGCCTTCTTCCAATTCCCTCACGAACAAACTCTGCATAGTTTGCCGGAAGCTTGGGCAGGGGTGGAACGTTTCCTTCTGCATTGTTAATGTTGTGAAGAAGGAAACCTTCATCCGCGTTACCCTTAATGTGCCGCCGAAAATCCGACCACAGCCATTCTTCAGGCAATCTCACCAGACGTGCCCGAACGGGATTCAGGTGAATGTACCTCAGAACCTCCGCAACTCCTTCGATCGTCGTAATCAACGAATATCTGTACGGGCCCTGAAAGAGATGCCCAACGTGCTTGTATTTTAGGTTGTAACGTTTTGCTGTTGATGTCCCAAGAGCTTCCATCATTTTGGGGATGCTTCCCCCCTCGCCGCTGAATCAGCACCATGTGATAATGATTCGGCATTAAGACATATCCGACTACCGAAACATCATGCTTCCTCGCAGTTTCGTTCATCTTCTTGATAAACGCTTCGTAGTCGGTCGCCTGCCGAAAAATCGACTCACGGTTGTTACCGCGATTGTAAACATGGTATGGCTCATTGTTCACAATGGGTTCTATGCGGTCCATGATCCTCTTCTCCAGGTTGAAGGTCACCTTCATCATAGTTTGAGCAACGATGAAGGGAACCTTCTGTCGCGATCACTTGGAATGAAGCGTTGGTGGAAAAACCTTCATCTCTGTTACTTGAGCTTCCCGGCAACCTGAAGAATCTTTTCTTTCAACGAAGTTAGCACACCTTTTCTCTGTTGATACGGAAACATTCCGGTCCGAAGCTTTTCAAGATCGGCAGGTGTGCATGTGTATGAAGCAAAGTCAACGAGCTTTGTCGGGCCGGAACAGGTTTTCCGCGCGATAAGAACCGCATCCGCTTCGGTTTCGCTTTGCCATTCCCCGCCTTCGATTGTCGGAGCCGCATTTGTGTGTACATGTATTGGTTCAAGGTTGACATACCTCGCCAATGCCACCATGCCGTCGGAGAAAAAGCGATAGCAATCCACGGGATACCTGTGCTCGCCGAATCCGTTGGGCGCGATAATGCACAGCAGCCCGTCGTTCGAGAGCACCCTTGCCATTTCTACCATTGTCACCCAGAAGAACTCCATATGCTCAAATGCCTGGCCGGATATCACGATGTCAAACGAATCCGTTTTGAGTTCGCGCCAATCGTAGGGATGCTTCAACACGAGGTCAACATTGGGGCCCGGGGCCATATCCAGCCCGGTGTATTCGAAGCGTTCGGCAGGAAAGAGGTGTTTGTACGAGCCATTGACGTCGTAACTCCCGACATCAAGAACTTTAAGCTTCTCCTTGCGCATCTTTGAAGCATGGTTCTCGACGAACCACTTCATGCGGAGTATCGAACTTGTGTGCATAGCTGACCGTAGGCGGAAGTGAACGGCAATTTGGAGTACGAAGATAGTCCCGTCTCCCCGAAAAGTCAATCCGCAACCGCGCACAAACACAACCAAAAGTTCGTGAGTTTACACGCTTCCTCCTTGCAATAGTGCCGTATTTGCGTTATTGTTAGTGCAACCTCTCCACCGTTTCATCACTTCAATAAACACTGGAGTCATCATGGCAAAAACCGCCCCGACAGCCCGTCCGAAGCCCTCAAAAGCGTCTGCGCTGGACCCGCTCATCGAACGATTGAATGCTTTTTCAGCTGATAATTACTGGGACCTCGGCAAGTTTCTCGTCGAAAAGATCTTCCCCGTGGCTCTCAAGGAAGGTGTGTTCGGGGATCAAGTCTTGAAGCGCATGTCGGATATTCCGGGTTTCAAATTTCCATACTCCATGCTCAAGCAATGCCAGATGTTTTACGCATACTATCCCGACGTGCAGAAGAAACCCCTGCCGGAGATTTTCTATTTTGAACTGGCAACAAAGGTCGGTGAAAGCAAAAAACGTGACCAGTACGAGCGCGCAGCCATCAACAACAAGTGGACGATCTCCGATCTTCAGAAGAAAATCAGGGAAGACGAGTTTTCACGGCGAGAAGATGAACGTACGCGTTTCGGATTCGACCTGAAGGAACGGAATGTCTGGTCGTTTGAAGCACCGGATCCACGGTTCGGAAAATCCGGATACAAAGGACGGCTTGCGGGACAGATTGTCGCGAATGCGCTCTTCTACTACACGGGGCCGAACGCGGTGATCGTTGACCCGATGGCGGGAAGCGGAACAACCGGCGACATCCTCGAAGCGCTCCCGCATTTCAGCGACCGGAAGTGCAAGATGTATGACATTGACCCGCACGACGCCAAGATTGAGCGCGCAAACATTCTGCAGACCGGAATACCCGAGCCATCAAGTTCCGTGGATTATGTGTTCCTTGACCCTCCGGCTGATTTTTATCCGCGCGGTGATGAATCGGAATTCTCGCCGGCAGCGGCAAAGGCCGATACAATGATGAAGTTCAAGACCATTGCACGCGAGAGCGCGAGAATCCTGAAACCCGGAGGACGCGTTACGATTGTGGTTGAGGCAAGCGTTGGGACATTCGGCGTCATTGACTTCCCTTTTGAAGTTACGACGGCGATGAAGGAAATGGGATTGAACATCATCGGCAAGGTGTATCTCCCGAGGCGCACTGACGCAACAAAAAACAAAATCCAAACTTCAAGCGAGGGGCTGAAGCCGATGAGCTCCGATTGCCGCGAATTGCTGACATTCCAGAAATCATAAACAGCAATGACAGAACGGCGAAAACTTTCCGCAGGTGAACTCACCGATGCGGTGAAGTCCTTGAACGGCTGGAGTATGGCAAGCGGAAAGCTTCACAAGGAATTCAAGTTCAAGGATTTCAAACAGGCATTCGGGTTCATGGCAAGCGTCGCGTTGATTGCCGAATCACTCGACCATCACCCGGACTGGGCGAATGTGTACAACAAAGTGATTGTTGAATTGAGCACGCATGATCTCGGCGGCGTCAGCACGCTCGATGTTGAGTTTGCGCGGTCCGTCGAGAAGCTTCTTTCCTGAACCTTCCCCTCAGTTTGCCGTGAGGGAACCAATCAGCGTGTCAAACTCCTCTTTTCCCGCGCTCATCGTGGCGGACGGGCCTGTCGCCTTAAAAAAGACCAGCCCATCCGGAGCCTCAACAATGGCGCCAAGCAAGCGATAGTCCTCTTTCTTTCCCTGTGATTGCATTGCGGGCCCTCCGGGCGCGAGGAAAACGCCCGTCAGATCCACGAGGTGAACCTTCATGCCGTCAACTTCCCTCTCAGAACGTTCAGGCTTCGTGGCGTCTTCAAATTGCGAAACCCATCGGGCGATATTTAATTCAACATTCCCGCCTTCACCCTTCCCGAAGAAGAACACGGCGCATTCGCCTGTTTCAGCGTCATCTGCAGAAGGAATTTCATACGTTGTAAGACGCATTGGCTTTGGCGGCATTTCTTTCCAACTCGCCGGTTGTGTCCATGTTGCTCCGGCAGCCGTTTTTGTTTCGCCACCACTTTCTGCCTGCACACCTTGTGGCTGTTGAGCCGTTCTTGCGCCTTCCTCCTGTTTTGCACATCCCGTCAGAAGAACCAACACAATGATGATCAAATTACTCTTCATAGTTTTCCCTCATTTGAATGAATTGTGAATCACACTCAGGTTGCAAGAATGGACGCAAGCCGCCAGAGGTCCTTGTCCAAGGTCTTGCGCTTTGACCATGTTTCGACGAGCGGCGTCAGTTCAATCCGCCCGTGAATCTCACCCACCATTTTTCCGGTCTTGCCTTCAATAAGCGCATCGACCGCGGCAACGCCGAGCCGGCTGGCAAGCATGCGATCGCGCGCTGTCGGACTTCCGCCGCGCTGTATATGTCCGAGAACACAGATACGGTAATCATAACCGGAAACGCCTTTGATATTTTCTGCAAGCTGAAGAGCACCGCCTGCATCATCCCCTTCGGCAACGATGATAATGGCGCTCGACTTTGTTTTCTTCAGCGACTCCAATTGGTCCCGAAGATCCTGAATACTCGTATGGTTTTCCGGGACCGCAATATACTCGGAACCGCTGGAGATTCCGACATCCACTGCGATAAAGCCCGTGTCTCGTCCCATTACTTCAACGTAAAAGAGGCGGTCATGTGACGCCGCCGTATCGCGGATTTTATCAATGGCTTCCATGGCTGTATTCACCGCGGTATCATACCCGATCGTGTAATCGGTGCCGAAGAGATCATTGTCGATTGTCCCCGGGACACCGATGATGGGAATATCATGCTCTTCGATCAGTTTGGATGCGCCCTGAAATGTTCCGTCTCCGCCGATCGCAACCAGGCCTTCGATCTCCGCGTTCTTCAGCCGCTTGGCTGCCTCGGCCCGTCCTTCAACCGTTCTGAAATGCTCTGACCGCGCCGTGCGAAGAATGGTTCCTCCGCGTTGAATGATGTTGGAAACAGACCGCGCCGAGAGGTCCACGAACAACCCCTGGATCATGCCTTCATAGCCGTATTGAATTCCGACGAGCTCGCATCCGTTGTAGATACCGTTGCGAACAACAGCGCGCACACACGCATTCATTCCCGGCGCATCGCCGCCGCTGGTAAAAACACCGATTCTCTTCATGGGCTCCTGAATGGACAGGTGAATTCAAGAGAAAATGTATCGAAGAGCGAAGGAAAATGCAATGAAAGACTGGATCACCCTCGAAGCCTGTTCCGCCAGCAACTGTTGACATGTGAATCCGTTTTGTCTATACTCTTACCCAGCGTTTCCACCGGTACTCAACACATTCGGAGCAACTGATGTCAACACAGAAAGAACGATGGGGTTCGAGAGTTGGACTGGTGCTTGCCATGGCGGGCAATGCGGTGGGTCTGGGAAACTTCCTGCGTTTTCCCGCGCAAGCCGTCCAAAACGGCGGCGGCGCGTTCATCATCCCCTACCTTGTTTCGTTCCTGCTCATGGGTATTCCTTTGCTCTGGATCGAGTGGGCTATCGGACGACACGGAGGAAAGTACGGACATCATTCCGCGCCTGGAATGATGGACGTCCTCGGCAAGAGCAAGCTGTGGAAGTACGTTGGCGTCTTTGGCATCTTCACTAACCTCACGGTTGCCGCGTATTACTGCTACCTTGAATCATGGACCCTCGCGTATGTGTGGCACTCCCTCACCGGAACATTTACCGGCATGTCTGCTGAAGAAGTTGCCGGGTTCTTCAACCACTATGTCGATACCGCTGACGGTCACTTCTTTAACTTTCCGACTGCCGCGCTGTTTTTCTTCTTTGTAACTCTCGGCCTCAATGTCTGGATTCTCTCGCGCGGACTCAGCAAGGGCGTCGAGATTGCGAGCAAGATCGGTATGCCTCTGTTGATCATCTTTGGAATCTTCCTCGCAATTCGAGCTCTTACACTTGATGCCGGTGAACAAGGCGCGGTGTACGATGCAATTCAAGGGTTGAACTTCCTGTGGGAACCGCAGTTTGATTCACTCACCAATCCAAAAGTATGGCTTGCCGCGGCAGGACAGATTTTCTTCACCTTGTCCGTGGGTATGGGTTCTATCCACTGTTACGCGGCGTATGTCCGCGAGAGAGACGACATCGCCCTGAACGCCGCCTCTGCAGGATGGATGAACGAATTTGTCGAAGTGCTTCTTGGCGGATCCATCGTCATCCCGATTTCCGTTGCCTACTTCGGATTGACCTGGATTCAAACCCCGGGCAATGTCGGCCTGTTCATGGGCTTCAAGACAATGCCGGTGCTGTTCCAAAACTGGGGCCCGTTCCTCGCGGCTGTCGCCGGTGTTGCATGGTTCGGACTTCTTTTCTTTGCAGGTATCACGAGTTCCCTCGCCATGGGACAGCCCGTGATGGCATTCCTGCAGGACAACTTCAAGATGGACCGCAAGCATTCGGCGCGGCTCTTCGGGATTGTGTGTCTGATTCTTTCCCTGTGGTGCATTTTCTTCTACGGCTACGGGGCGTTCTTCGAGTTTGATGACTGGTCGGGAACATTCGCTTTGGTGGTGTTCGCCCTTCTGGAGTCCATTGCATTTGCGTGGGTGTTCGGCATTGACAAGGGATGGGAGGAAATCAACCGCGGCGCCGACATTAAAGTCCCCATGTTCTTCAAATTCGTCATCAAGTATGTAACGCCGACGTTTCTCCTGGCGGTCTTCCTTGGCTCACTGATCAGTCCCGCCGGCGGCGACTGGAGTGGGGCGTTTCAGAGTCTCTTCAGCGGCAACGGCTGGCAGTTGGATGGTGGAAGCATCCTTGGAAAAATCTTCCACGTCGGTTTTGACGACACACGCTGGTTCATCGACGGCTCGCCAACGAAAGTGTTCGTCACGGATGCAACCCGCATCCTGCTTTTGCTGACATTCATCGGCATAGCGTACACCATTCGCATTGCCTGGAAAAAGAGAGAAGGAGCAACCGCATGAGCACCTCCGCATTGGTTACAATGCTTTCGTCGTGGGCCGTCATTGCCTACTACACAACAATGTTCTTCCTTAAAGTACTCAAGACTCCGCAGGAAAAATAGCAACCGTTGGCCGCAAAACGACAGGTCCCGCGTGCGTGGCGCGCGGGACTTTTTTGTTCCGGTTCCTCCGTTCACGTTGTTATCGCAGATCTTCAACTTTCCACGATTTCATCTTCTCGCACATCCCGTGATCAGTCAACTCGTAACGAATGGGTGTGATGGAAACATACCCGTCACGGATCGCAATCTGATCCGAATCTTTCTCGGTGTCCGTCACCTTCATACTGCCGGTCAGCCAGAAGTACTCGCGATTGGCGGGATCTTTCCGGACATCGAACCAATCTTCCCACGAGGATTTTCCCTGCCGCGTAATCATCACGCCGCGAATTTTGTCCGCTGGAAGCGCCGGCACATTCACGTTCAACAGTGTTCCTTCCGGAAGTCCCTGTTCAGCCACGCGGCGTGCAAGCCGCGCGCTGAGCTGGGCCGCATAGGAAAAGTCCGGTTCTTCATACGTGGTCAGCGAAACGGCGAACGACGGAATGCCGAGGATGGTCCCTTCTGTCGCTGCCGACACTGTGCCCGAGTACATGATGTTCACCGCCGTGTTTGAACCATGGTTGATTCCCGAGATAACAAGATCGGGAGGTGTTTTCATCAGGAAGCGGACGCCAAGCTTCACGGCGTCGGCGGGAGTTCCATCCACGGCGTAACCGAAGAACTCGTTGTTCTTTCTGAAGGGAATAGCGCGCAATGGATAGTTCATGGTAATGGCATGACCGACGGCGCTTTGCTGTTTGTCCGGCGCGATCACCGTGACGTCGGCAATCTTCTTCAGCTCCTGCACGAGCGAATAAATCCCGAGCGCGTCAATACCGTCATCGTTGGAAACTAATATGTTTAAGCGTTTCATAGTTCATCTCACTGCTTGTAGCGCGAACTTCAGTTCTCGCCTCCCTTACAACATCGAACTAAAGTTCGATCTACAGCTTCTCAGTAACTCTCTTTTTTCGTCGGGAATGAACCGGACTTGACGTCGCTGATGTATGAAGTAAACGCGTCGCGCATGATCTGCGCCAGTTCAGTATAACGCCTGACGAATCTCGGTTTGAATTCCTCTGTTAATCCAAGCATGTCATAAACAACAAGCACCTGACCGTCACAATGCGGTCCGGCCCCAATACCGATGGTGGGAACGGGAATGGCCTTGGTTACTTTGCGAGCGAGATCGGCGGGGATTTTTTCAAGGACGATGGCAAACACGCCGGCCTCGGCAAGCACCTTCGCATCTTCAAGCAACTGGTTCGCTTCTTTGCTGTCTTGCGCACGGACTTCATACGTGCCGAACCTGTTAATCGCCTGCGGCGTCAGGCCGAGGTGGCCCATCACCGGAATGCCTATTTTCACAAGGTGTTTCACGATCTCTGCGATGTATGCACCACCCTCAAGCTTTACCGCGCCAACACCGACTTCCTTCATCACGCGGCCGCAGTTTCGCACGGCTTCATCAATGCTGTTCTGGTATGACATGAACGGCATGTCCACCACAATCAATGCGTTCTTCACCGCTTTTTTCACGGCCTTCGCGTGGTACATCATATCATCCACGGTCACCGGCAGTGTTGTTGCATGTCCCTGCACAACATTGCCGAGCGAATCACCGACAAGGATCATATCAATGCCGACCAGATCCAGATTCCGCGCAAGGAGATAATCATACGCAGTCAGCATGGTGATCTTCTCGCCGGTCTGCTTCATCGTCATCACGGTTTTTGTTGTGACAACGCGCGGCTTCCGCTGGGTTTTGTCCTTGCTCTTACGCATGAACCGCCTCATGTGCTGTGTAAGGTTCCAGTTGCTCTTCAAACGACGCGCCCATCACTTCTTCAAATCCCTTTCGCAAACAATCGGCAAGGATTCCGTAATCGACTGCGTGTCCGGTAGCTTCTCCGAGGTCAACAGTTTTTTGGTCAAGGGCCAGACGCACCCGGCTGCTGTCAACGCCCGACAACAATTCCGCTATTTCTTTGTGCGCTGGTCCGGTGAGGATGGACCCGTGCTGGAGAACGGCTTCCCGGTGGCCGGATTGGTAACGCCTCTGGGCACTGCCCACGAGTTTTCTCCCGCGCCACTCAATTTCGTAACGCGCCGAAGTGGAAAAACATGGAACGGATGAAACCGGTCCGGTGACAGACTGTGAGCGCTGATAGTCCGCATCCACGCCAAACAAGCGCAGGCCCCGGAGAAGCGACATGTTCACGGCCTGATACGCCTCATGCATTGATTGCAAGCCGGGTTTTCCCAAAGGAAGCACAACGCTGTACGTCAGTTCCTCTGCATGAAGAATCGCGCGGCCTCCCGTTGGACGGCGTACAACATCGAAACCGCGTTCGCGGCATGCTTCCCGGTTCACAGCATCTTCCGGTTGGTGAAACCCGAGCGACACAGCCCACGGCTGCCAACGGAAAAATCTGAGAACGGGAGCTGAGGTTTCAGCAAGAACATCAAGCGCTGTTTGTTCATCGAAACGCATATTGAACTTGCCGGATTGCACGCCCGTATGAAGAAGCCGCCAGGATTGCATTGCTACCGTCGCCGCCGGGGGCCGGCGATAATTCCGCGCGTGCTGGAAGCAATGAACTCGAGGACGGCCTGGACCTCTCCGATGCCGGAAAGCGCCGGGTCTTCTTTTATCTTTGCAACGGCCTGTGTTACGTTCATTCCCGCATTATAAAGAAGGCCGTACGTCTTGTCGAGTGCGGCTATCACCTCATTCGTGAACCCGCGTCTGCGCAGTCCAACGGAATTCAACCCTTGAAATGCCAGCGGATCCTGTCCGGCAAGAATAAACGGCGGAACATCCTTGGGCACGCGCAATCCGCCGCCGATCATGCTGTGCTTTCCGATTCGTACAAACTGATGCACCGGCGTCACGCCTCCGATGATCACATAGTCTTCAACAACGCAATGTCCGGCAAGCATCGCGGCATTGGACATGATGACCTTGTTCCCGACAACACAGTCGTGCGCGATGTGGACATACCCCATCAACAGGCAATCACTGCCGATGACAGTTTTTCCATGATCACCTGTGCCGCGATGAAGTGTTGCGTACTCGCGTACAACAGTCCGGTCACCAACTTCACACGTTGTGGGTTCGTTGCGATACTTGAGATCTTGTGGTTCATGCCCGACGACAGCGCCGTGATGAACCCTGCAGTCGCGCCCGAGCCGGGTTCCGCGCCCGATAAGCGCATTCGCGCCAATGACCGTCCCGGCTCCGACATGCACATTCTCCTCGATGATGGCAAATGGGCCGACCGTGACGTTTTCGGCCAACTCTGCGTTGGAACTGATGATGGCTCTGGGATCGATGGTGGCAGACATGAAAGAAATTCTTTGTGCAGGATTGAGTTTCTTGAATAGAAGGAAAGCTATTTTCGCATGTGGTTCAAGGCGGCGTAACTCAGTTTGACCGAGCGGAAGTTTCCTTCAGCAAAACGGAGTGGAAGGTTTCCTTCAGCATTGCATAAACTCCAACGAAGGAAACCTTCTTCAAGACATCTACATCCCGCTACTGAGTTTTTTCGCTATCGTTTCGCCCACACCATTGGATGAAGCAGGTGTTACCTTTGCATCAACCCTGTCGACGATTGAGGCCATCATTTCCGCCTCTGCGACAAGCGCTCCATCAACAAAGGCCTTCCCTTTCATCACGCAGATGCGGCTCTTGCGGCTGACCATTTCGAGTTCGAATGTCAGTTGGTCGCCGGGCAACACGGTCTTCCGGAATTTCACATTGTTGATCGCCATAAAAAACACAAGCTTGTCACCGGGATTTTCCACGCCGTTCAGCAGAAGGATGCCGCCTGTTTGCGCCATGCCTTCCACGATCAATACGCCGGGCATCACCGGCTGGCCGGGGAAATGACCCTCGAAGAACGGCTCGTTGATCGTGACGTTCTTGACGCCAACAATACGCTCATCAATTTTGAATTCTACGATTTTGTCAACAAGAAGAAACGGGTAGCGGTGCGGAAGGATTTTCTTGATGGCGTTGATATCAAAGATGATTCCTTCTTTGCGCTCATGCTGGTATTTGCGGACGAGCGCTTTCTGCTGGTAGAGCTTCCGCACTTTGCGCGCGAACTCGATGTTGCTTGCATGGCCCGGACGCGCCGCGAGAATCTGCGCCTTGAACGGCACGCCGATGAGCGCGAGGTCGCCCATCATATCCAGAAGCTTATGACGCGCGGGTTCGTTTTTGAACCGCAACGGCTTACTATTGAGTACGCCGCTGTTGCCGAGAATGACTGAATCCTTGATGCCGAGCTTTTCCGCTATGCGTTTTAGTTCATCGTCGGCAAGATCGCGATCGACAATAACAATCGCGTTGTCCAGGTTTCCACCCTTGATAAGTCCTTGCGAGTGAAGCATCTCGACTTCATGCAGGAAGCAGAACGTCCGGCACGGCGCGAACTCGGTGATGAACTCGCGTTCGAGATCGAACAACCCCGTGTGCTGACTTCCGAGTGCGGGGTTGTGATAATCCACCATCACCGTGATGCGGTAATCATCCGTGGGAAGCGCTACAATATCGACGCCCTTTTCTTCGTTGTGGTATTCGACCGGCTGGTCGATGATGAGATAATCTTTTGCGGCAGTTCGTTTTTCGAACCCGGCCTTAAGAAGCATATCCACGTACGGCTTTGCACTGCCGTCGCCGAT